>NZ_JAOWHW010000128.1:0-2400 GCF_030332425.1 Citrobacter sp. Cpo142 | reverse complement strand
CTGGTAAGCAGAGTTTTTGAAATGTAAGGCCTTTGAATAAGACAAAAGGCTGCCTCATCGCTAACTTTGCAACAGTGCCCTTTTTATCACTTAACCCATGACTGGTTCGTCGCCGCAGATATTCCCGTGGCGAACGATACCCCAGTGCACTATGCGGATGCCATTCGTTGTAATGTTCGAAGGCCTCCGCAAGGTTCTTTACCGCTGTTAACCCGTCGGGTTTCGGCATGATGCTGATGTAATCGCGCTTCATCGTTTTCACGAAGCTCTCTGCCATCCCGTTGCTTTCCGGGCTACGTACCGCCGTATGTTTAGGCTCCAGTCCTACCATTCTGGCGAACTGACGCGTCTGATAAGAACGGTAGGCTGAACCGTTGTCTGTCAGCCACTCAACTGGGGATGTCGGCAGGCTGTTACCGAAGCGACGCTCCACGGCACCCAGCATGACGTCCTGCACGGTTTCACTGTCATATCCACCGTTACTGGCCGCCCAGTAAAGTGCCTCGCGATCGCAACAGTCCAGAGCGAACGTGACCCGCAGTTTTTCACCGTTATCACAGCTGAACTCGA
Organism: Citrobacter sp. Cpo142; assembly: GCF_030332425.1. NCBI lineage: Bacteria > Pseudomonadati > Pseudomonadota > Gammaproteobacteria > Enterobacterales > Enterobacteriaceae > Citrobacter > Citrobacter sp. Cpo142. The sequence continues at coordinate 1,830 of NZ_JAOWHW010000128.1, read as the reverse complement.
AGCCGTCAGAGCACCACCGCTGGTTACTTTCTCCAACGGCCACTTTCCCTGTATGCGCCCGCTTCGATGGCGGTATTTCCGGTTTACGCTCAAGCAGCAGCGCATTCTGACGCATGATGCGGTATACGCGTTTGGCATTGATCACCGCCATGTCGTCAGTTTCTGATTGTCTGCGCAGCAGTGCCCATACCCGACGATAACCATAGGTGGGCAGATCGCCGATAACGGTATGGATACGGGCCAGCGCGTCAGTATCATCAGGCTTGCGCTTGCACCGACGATCCTGCCAGTCCTTCGACCGACGGGCCATGGCATGCAGTTGCGCACGTGAGACCCGGAGGCAACGACTGACAAGGCTTATTCGCCATCCTCCGGCAACAAGGGCACGTGCGCTATCCACTTTTTTTGTCGGCCATATTCAACGGCTTCTTTTAGCAGCTCGTTTTCCATGGTTTTCTTGCCCAACAGGCGCTGCAGCTCTTTAATTTGCTTCATCGCAGATGCCAGCTCCGACGCGGGCACAACCTGTTCTCCTGCGGCAACGGCTGTAAGGCTGCCTTCCTGATACTGCTTACGCCACAGGAACAGCTGACTGGCAGCAACGCCATGCTGACGGGCGACCAGCGACACGGTCATTCCGGGCTCAAAACTCTGCTGAACAATGGCGATTTTTTCCTGAACACTTCGCCGTCTGCGCTTCTCTGGACCTAAAACATCAATCATTCGGACTCCAACGACTAGTCTAAAAACTAGTATTAAGACTATCACTAACTTAAGTGATACCAACTGTCTGGAGATTCAGGGGGCCAGTCTAATCAGTGTGCAAATATCATACCAGCTTATGGTTCAGATAGCCACGTTGCTTAATTGTTGTGCAATGTAACAAATGTGAGGTATGTGTAGGTAATCGTTATTTTTAGGACTTAATGCACCGGTATTCTGGGCTTCAAATTCATCGGGGTAATGGCAAGTTAATGAAAAAAAGACCATTCCTCACGGGGGAAAAATGGTCGAATAATAGTATCCTGGTTCTGTGTACGTCAGGGTTCCAGTAGGATAGCGTCTATTGTCATGAACAAAACGACAAATAAGGGGGTAAATATGCCTCATTTTTGTTAAGGAATTGTCTATATGAACTGTTACTCAGTTTCTGTCCGTGAAATGGTCAGTATCAGGTATCAGACAATCATATCCTTTTATCTCACTGAGATTCCGGGCTGGACTTGATATCATCTAAACCTTTTCGGATTTCCACGTTTGGAAAATACAAGCCTTTCAAGAATTATACTGGTCTGTTAAGCGACCGATTGGAATCCGATATAAGAATATCCAGCAAGGAATTGACGCCCTCGACACTGCTGATGTCTTTGAGACGGTTTCTTGGATGAATCTGTCCTGAAGTGTCTGATTTTATCGCTCTATGTGATTGTTCGACTGTAGTGGCACAGTAAATTTGGCCACCTGATTAAAGGTGTGGAGTGCCCCCGAGCCCGTAGACAAATCTGCCCTATAGTTGGACTGACCCCACCCCGGTATACGATCCTGCCCTATAGTTTGAGCATAGGGGGAGCATATGGGCACACCACGATTTACACCTGAATTTAAGGAAGAAGCCGTCCGACAGATAACGGAACGCGGTTATTCCGTTGCCGAAGTATCTGACCGTCTGGGCGTTTCTGCCCACAGCCTCTACAAGTGGCTACGGGCTATCAAACCGGATAACAGCGAGCAGCATGCCCGGGATTTACTGGAAGCCAAAAGCGAGATCCTGAAACTACGGGCACAGCTAAAACGTACCGAAGAAGAACGGGATATCCTGAAAAAGGCCGC
>NZ_JAOWHW010000127.1:0-76107 GCF_030332425.1 Citrobacter sp. Cpo142 | reverse complement strand
AAACAGGCGCATGGAGGCGATTTCGTACAGGGCATCTTCCATGGCACCGTCGCTCAGGTTGTACCAATGCTGCATGCAGTGAATACGCAGCATGGTCTCCAGCGGATAGGGCCGTCGGCCATTGCCCGCCTTGGGATAAAACGGCTCGATGACAGCGGTCATATTCTGCCATGGCAGAATCTGCTCCATGCGGGAGAGGAAAATCTCTTTTCGGGTCTGACGGCGCTTAGTGCTGAATTCACTATCGGCGAAGGTGAGTTGATGGCTCATGATGTCCCTCTGGGATGCGCTCCGGATGAATATGATGATCTCATATCAGGAACTTGTTCGCACCTTCCCTAGATTAGCAGGTTGGTAAAAATCACCAATCGTACTCTTAAGCTGTTGAACATGCTTATGAACTGATGAGGATGCTATGGGAAACACATCAATACAAACACAAAGTTTTCATGCGGTAGAGCGGGGGCAGACAAAAAATTATGTCATTCCCTTCGCGTTACTCTGTTCACTGTTTTTTCTTTGGGCGGTTGCCAATAATCTTAATGACATTTTATTACCACAATTTCAGCAAGCATTTACATTAACAAACTTTCAGGCTGGTCTGATTCAATCTGCTTTTTATTTTGGTTATTTCGTCATTCCAATCCCAGCCGGGATCCTGATGAAAAAACTAAGTTATAAAGCAGGAATTATTACCGGATTATTCTTATATGCCATCGGTGCAGCATTATTCTGGCCAGCGGCTGAGGTAATGAATTACACCTTATTCCTGATTGGCCTATTTATTATTGCGGCGGGCTTAGGTTGTCTGGAAACGGCTGCCAACCCTTTTGTAACCGTACTGGGCCCGGAAAGCGGTGGTCACTTCCGATTAAATCTCGCGCAAACTTTTAACTCATTTGGTGCCATTATTGCGGTTGTTTTTGGGCAAAGTCTTATTTTGTCTAATGTGCCACATCAATCTCAAGACGTACTCGATAAGATGGCGCCAGAACAGCTAAGCGCCTACAAGCACAGCCTGGTGTTATCGGTTCAAACCCCTTATATGATCATCGTCGCGGTCGTTTTGCTGGTCGCCCTGCTGATCATGTTTACCAAGTTTCCGACCCTGCAAAGTGACGATCACAGTGACAACGCTCAGAGTTCATTCTCCGCGTCCCTTTCCCGCCTGGTGCGCATTCGCCACTGGCGTTGGGCGGTACTGGCGCAGTTCTGCTACGTCGGTGCACAAACTGCCTGCTGGAGCTACCTGATTCGCTACGCAATCGAAGAGATCCCAGGCATGACGCCAGGTTTCGCCGCCAACTACCTGACCGGCACCATGGTGTGCTTCTTTATCGGTCGTTTCTCCGGCACCTGGCTTATCAGTCGCTTTGCGCCGCATAAAGTGCTGGCCGCATATGCCCTGCTTGCCATGATCCTGTGCCTGATTTCCGCCTTCACCGGTGGCCAGATCGGCCTGCTGGCCCTGACGTTGTGCAGCGCATTTATGTCGATTCAGTACCCAACCATTTTTTCTCTGGGGATCAAAAATCTGGGACAAGACACCAAATATGGCTCGTCTTTTATCGTCATGACTATCATTGGCGGCGGCATTGTGACCCCGGTGATGGGCTTTGTCAGCGATGCCGCTGGCAATATCCCGACCGCTGAACTGGTCCCGGCGCTTTGCTTCGCCATCATCTTTATTTTTGCCCGCTTCCGTTCACAAACGGCAGCCAACTGAATATTTATCCGAATAACGTGAGGAATCTGTGATGAAAAAAATCAGCTTACCAAAAATTGGTATTCGCCCGGTTATTGACGGACGTCGTATGGGTGTACGTGAGTCGCTCGAAGAGCAAACCATGAATATGGCTAAAGCTACCGCAGCGCTTATCACTGAAAAACTTCGTCATGCCTGCGGCGCACAAATTGAATGTGTGATTGCCGATACCTGTATCGCCGGCATGGCAGAATCCGCGGCCTGTGAAGAAAAATTCAGCAGCCAGAATGTTGGCGTGACGATTACAGTTACCCCATGTTGGTGCTACGGCAGTGAAACCATCGACATGGATCCGATGCGCCCGAAAGCGATCTGGGGCTTCAACGGCACGGAACGTCCGGGGGCGGTTTACCTGGCCGCCGCACTGGCAGCTCACAGCCAAAAAGGCCTTCCTGCCTTCTCCATCTATGGTCATGACGTACAGGATGCAGACGACACATCTATCCCTGCCGATGTTGAAGAAAAACTGCTGCGTTTTGCCCGTGCCGGTTTAGCGGTTGCCAGTATGAAAGGGAAAAGCTACCTGTCTGTCGGTGGAGTATCAATGGGCATCGCCGGTTCTATCGTCGACCATAACTTCTTTGAATCCTGGCTGGGTATGAAGGTGCAGGCGGTTGATATGACCGAGCTGCGTCGTCGCATTGACCAGAAAATCTATGATGAAACCGAGCTGGAAATGGCGCTGGCGTGGGCGGACAAAAACTTCCGCTACGGCGAAGATCAGAACGCACAACAATATAAGCGTAACGCAGAACAAAGCCGCGCGGTGCTGAAAGAAAGTCTGCTGATGGCTATGTGCATTCGCGACATGATGCAGGGTAACAAAAAGCTGGCAGACAAAGGTCTGGTCGAAGAATCCCTGGGCTATAACGCGATCGCCGCAGGCTTCCAGGGCCAGCGTCACTGGACCGATCAATACCCAAATGGCGATACCGCCGAAGCGTTGCTCAACAGCTCCTTTGACTGGAATGGCGTTCGTGAACCGTTCGTTGTCGCGACAGAAAACGACAGCCTGAACGGCGTGGCGATGCTGTTCGGCCATCAACTCACCGGCACGGCCCAGGTCTTTGCCGATGTGCGCACCTACTGGTCGCCAGAGGCGGTTGAACGCGTCACGGGTAAACCACTGACCGGTCTTGCTGAGCACGGCATTATTCACTTGATTAACTCCGGTTCTGCGGCACTGGACGGTTCCTGCAAACAGCGCGACAGCGAAGGTAAACCGACCATGAAACCACACTGGGAAATCTCGCAGAAAGAGGCGGATGAATGCCTGGCGGCAACCGAATGGTGCCCGGCTATTCACGAATACTTCCGCGGGGGCGGTTACTCATCTCGCTTCCTGACTGAAGGCGGTGTGCCGTTCACCATGAGCCGTATCAACATCATCAAAGGGTTGGGGCCGGTGCTGCAAATCGCGGAAGGCTGGAGCGTGGAGCTGCCGAAAGATATGCACGACCAGCTTGATGCGCGTACCAACTCCACATGGCCAACCACCTGGTTTGCTCCGCGCTTAACCGGCAAGGGCCCGTTCAGCGACGTCTATTCCGTCATGGCTAACTGGGGTGCTAACCACGGGGTGCTGACGATTGGTCACGTAGGTGCGGACTTTATCACTCTGGCTGCCATGCTGCGTATCCCGGTGTGCATGCACAACGTGGAAGACGAGAAAATTTATCGTCCTTCCTCCTGGGCCGCCCACGGTATGGATACGGAAGGTCAGGATTACCGCGCTTGTCAGAACTACGGTCCGCTGTATAAGCGTTAAACATCGAGCGATTGCCTGATGGCGGCGCGGCCTACGAAGCACACGGTTTTGTAGGCCGGATAAGGCGAAGCCGCCATCCGGAAATAGGTAATCTCCCAGGAGCAATTATGAAACAAGAGGTTATTCTGGTTCTCGACTGTGGCGCGACCAACGTGCGGGCCATTGCCGTTGACCGACAGGGAAAGATTGTCGCCCGCGCAGCGACCCCGAACGCCAGTGACATCGCCGCAGAAAACAGTGCCTGGCACCAATGGTCGCTGGAGGCCATTCTGCAACGCTTTGCCGACTGCTGTCAGCGGCTTTCCTTACAACTGGCCGCCTGCCAAATTCGCGGGATCGCCGTCACCACCTTCGGCGTGGATGGCGCGCTGGTGGATAAGAACGGAAAACAACTGTATCCGGTGATCAGCTGGAAATGCCCACGTACCGCAGCGGTTATGGAGAATATCCATCGCTACATGTCACCGCAGCAACTGCAGGAAATCTCCGGCGTTGGGGCGTTTAGCTTCAATACGCTGTACAAACTGGTATGGCTGAAAGAGAACCACCCGCAATTACTGGAACAGGCGCACGCCTGGCTGTTTATCTCGTCGCTTATCAACCAACGTTTAACCGGCGAGTTCACAACTGACATCACCATGGCGGGAACCAGCCAGATGCTGGATATCCAGCAACGTGATTTCAGCCAGGACATTTTGCAGGCAACAGGCATACCGCGTCGCCTGTTTCCGCGCCTGGTTGAAGCAGGCGAACAAATTGGAGTACTGCAACGCGAGGCCGCCAACCAGCTCGGACTTCCAGAGGGTATTCCGGTCATCTCTGCCGGACACGACACACAGTTTGCGCTATTTGGCGCAGGCGCCCAACAGGATGAACCGGTACTCTCTTCCGGCACATGGGAAATTCTGATGGTGCGCAGTGCGCAGGTAAATACCTCCCTGCTCAGCCATTATGCGGGCTCCACCTGTGAGCTGGATAGTCAGGCTGGGCTTAACAATCCCGGAATGCAGTGGCTGGCCTCCGGCGTGCTTGAATGGGTTCGAAAGCTGTTATGGACCGAGGACACGCCCTGGCAAACGTTGATTGATGAAGCTCGGGATATTCCCGCTGGTGCCGAAGGGGTGAAGATGCACTGCGACCTGCTGGCCTGTCAGAATGCGGGCTGGCAAGGGGTTACCCTCAATACTACCCGTGGACACTTTTATCGCGCCGCGCTGGAAGGACTGACAGAACAGCTGCAGCGGAATCTGCAAACGCTGGAAAAAATCGGCCATTTCCAGGCCACTGAACTGCTATTAGTTGGCGGGGGCAGCCGCAACATCTTGTGGAACCAAATCAAAGCGAACGTACTCGGGATCCCAGTCAAAGTGCTGGATGATGCCGAAACTACCGTGGCAGGCGCCGCAATGTTTGCCTGGTCAGGCATCGGGGAATTTACCTCCCCGGAGCAGGCGCGCGAACAGGTGCGCTATCAGTACCGTTACTTCTATCCGCAAACCGAATCCGAACTCACAGGAGTCGAGTAACATGCTTAAAACGATATCTCCCTTACTTTCCCCCGACTTACTGAAAGTGCTGGCCGAAATGGGACACGGCGATGAGATTATCTTTTCCGATGCCCACTTCCCGGCCAACAGCATGGGGCCGCAGGTCATCCGCGCTGACGGTCTGCTGGTCAGCGATCTGCTGCGGGCGCTTATTCCGCTATTTGAACTGGACAGCTACGCCCCACCGCTGGTGATGATGGCTGCGGTTGAAGGTGACACTCTCGATCCTGACGTTGAGGCTCGCTATCGTCAGGCACTTTCATTACAGACCCCCTGCCCGGACATCACGCGTATTGACCGCTATGCCTTTTACGAACGAGCACAAAAGGCGTTTGCGATCGTTATCACAGGAGAGCGGGCAAAGTACGGGAATATTCTTTTAAAAAAAGGGGTAACGCCGTAATCTCTGGTCAGAATGCCCGTCAGGTACGGGCATTCATCATTAGATGAGGATCAGAACATGAAAGCGGCGCGCCAGCAGGCAATCGTAGATCTGCTTACTAACCACAAAAGCCTGACAACCGAAGCCCTGGCTTTGCAGCTTAACGTCAGCAAAGAGACCATCCGCCGCGATCTCAGCGAGTTACAGACCCAGGGAAAAGTGTTACGCAACCACGGTCGGGCCAAAGTTATTCACCGGGAAAATCAGGACAGCGGTGACCCATTTCATATTCGACTCAAAAGCCACTATGCACACAAAGCGGATATCGCCCGTGAAGCGTTGGCATGGATCGAAGAAGGTATGGTAATTGCCTTAGACGCCAGCTCTACCTGCTGGTATCTGGCGCGACAGTTACCGGACATCAACATTCACGTTTTTACCAACAGCCAGCCCATCTGCCAGGAATTGGCTAAACGTGAACACATTCAGCTTATCAGCTCCGGCGGTCGTCTTGAGCGCAAATACGGTTGCTACGTTAATCCCTCGCTTATCTCGCAGCTAAAACCACTCGAGATTGACCTGTTTATTTTTTCCTGCGAAGGGATCGACAGCGACGGTGCGCTCTGGGACTCAAATGCAACCAACGCAGACTTCAAATCCATTCTGCTTAAGCGTGCATCGCAGTCTTTATTACTGATCGATAAAAGTAAATTTAATCGTTCGGGAGAGGCCAGAATTGGGCATCTGGATGATGTGACGCATATTGTTTCAGATACACAGCTGATTGAAGCAATCCAGGCCGAATAGGGCGATTACGCCGCCATCCGACCTGGGTTGTAGCCTTATCGCTCGTCGCGACGACCGCCGACGGCAGCCCACAGACGACGTACGTGAACGGTTACTTCTTCACGGTCATGATACAACTGACGCGCCTGAATCTGGGCATTTACACCATGTTCATCAAGCTGGGCCTGAATGTAAGCCAGGTTCTGTGACACCTCTTCGTAGCGTTTTTTCATCGGCAGTTTGAGGTTGAAGATCGTCTCACGACACCAGCCGTTGACCAGCCATTGTGCCATCAGCGCGGCAACCTTCGCCGGCTTCTCCACCATGTCACAGACCATCCACGAAATGTTGTTGCGATTCGGACGGTACTTAAATCCGTCTTCACGCAGCCAGGTGACCTGTCCGGTATCCATCAGGCTTTGCGCCATCGGGCCGTTATCCACGGAGTAAACCCACATGTTGCGTTTAACCAGCTGATAGGTCCATCCGCCCGGGCAGGCGCCTAAATCCACCGCATACATCCCGTTCGCCAGACGCTCATCCCATTCATCGGCAGGGATAAACACGTGCAGCGCTTCTTCCAGCTTGAGCGTTGAACGGCTCGGCGCATCGGCTGGAAACTTCAGACGCGGAATCCCCATGTAAAACGGTGAGTTATTGTCAGGCCAGGAATAGCCGGTATAACAACAGCCAGGGGCGATAAAGAAGACGTGAACCACCGGACGCTTTGGCGTTTCATATTTTGCCAGTACGCCCGCTTCGCGCAGCGCTGCACGCAACGGTACGGTAAATTTACGGCAAAATTTAACCAGCTCTTTGCTTTCATTGGTGTCGGCAACTTCTACTCGCAGATCGCCACCCTTTTCCACCACGCCCTGCAACATGCCAACGATCGGTGTAATACGATCTTCCGGCGGTAAGTATTGCAGCAGCTCGCCCACCACAAACATTTGACGAGCAAAAATCAGCGAACTAAACGGCAGCTCTTTCACTAACTTTTCAGCATCGTCCTGCTGATAGCATTCGAAGATGACGTAACCCGCATTGTCTTTCACGCGGGCAAAACCGAAGATTTCCCGGCGTCCTGCTTTATCCGTAATTTCTGCGGCGCACTCTTTTTCAAAACCTGGGCGACACAACAATACAACCTTATTCATGGCTAACGCCCTTACGTTTCAATCGAATAGCGCCCACTAACATCAGCGCCCAGCCTACGAGGAAGCTGAAGCCGCCAACAGGGGTAACAAACGCCCACAGGCGTAAATGAGAGAGCGCGAGACAATACAGGCTGCCGCTAAACAGCACTGTACCTAATGCCAGAAACACGCTACTCCAGTAAAACCAAATACTAATGCGCCGTTGCATGGCGACGGCCAGACCAAAGATAGCCAGCGTATGAAACGCCTGATACTCAAGGCCGGTCTGAATCCACCCCATTTCAACAACACCGAGGGTTTTGCTCAGAACATGTGCCCCAAAGGCGCCCAACGCCACAAAAATAAAGCCACTTACGGCGGCAAAAATCAGCATAAAACGGCTGGTCATTTGAATACCCTACGTAAATTATTGTTCATAACGAAAGCGGAATTTTTCTTGTTCCGTGGCCGCTTTCGCCAGAATCCACTGACGGAAGGCGGCTATTTTACCCAGTTCTGCCTGACTGTCATGACAAACCAGATAAAATGCGTTTTTGCTGACCAGAACATCGTTAAACGGACAGACCAGACGTCCGGCTTCAATTTCGGACTGCGCCATGACATTGTTAGCCAGCGCGATCCCCTGTCCATGGATTGCAGCCTGTAGCACCATGGCGCTATGGCTGAAGATAGGTCCTTGCTGTACGTTGATATGATTCAGGCCAAGCTGGCGCGTATAGGCTTGCCAGTCTCGTCGCGACGCATCATGCAATAAAGTGTGTTTTGCCAGGTCGTCCGGTGTCTTTAGCGGTTTATCACCGGTAAGCAACAGCGGAGAGCAGACCGGCAATAAATATTCTGCGTACAATTTTTCCACGCGCAGACCCGGCCAGTTGCCACGTCCGTAGAAAATCGCCACATCAACATCATCAGCCAGTTTGTCTTCCTGACGGTCCACCGCCTGGATCCTGACATCGATTCCCGGATAAGCTGAGTTAAAGCTAGAGAGTCTGGGCACCAGCCATTGGATCGCAAAACTGGGCAATAAACTCACGGTAAGCGCACCTTTTGCACTGCGTGCCTGAAGTTTACGCGTCGCGTCGGTTAATTGCGAAAAAATCTCTTTAATGTCGAGAAAGTAGCTTTGACCTTCTTCCGTTAACAGCAAAGATCGATTGCGTCGACGAAACAGTTTTAGCCCCAAAAAATCCTCAAGTGACTTGATTTGGTGACTTACTGCGGCCTGCGTCACAAAAAGCTCTTCTGCTGCGCGAGTAAAGCTTAAATGACGCGCTGCAGCATCAAAAACACGTAACGCATTTAAGGGTGGTAATCGTTTTGACATGACTTTTAGGCTTTGATGTTAAATGAATTTAACAATTAGCTAACAGGCTGTAACCTATTAGTTTTTTTTATCTGAGCCATTATAAATTGTCCGTTGAGGTTCTACCAGCAAATACCTATAGTGGCGGCACTTCCTGAAGCCGGAACGAAAAGTTTTATCGGAATGCGTGTTCTGGTGGGCTTTTGGCTTACGGTTGTGATGTTGTGTTGTTGTGTTTGCAATTGGTCTGCGATTCAGACCATGGTAGCAAAGCTACCCTTTTTCACTTCCTGTACATTTACCCTGTCTGTCCATAGTGATTAATGTAGCACCGCCAAATTGCGGTGCTTTTTTTTGTCCACGTTTCGTCGATGGCCGACCTGCTATTATTGCTCCAGTTCTACCATCTCTTTCACGTCAGTGCGGTTAATCTGCTGTTTGTTGCCGTTAGCGTCTTTATACGAAATCATCCCCGTCTCATTATCGGTCTGTGGTTTACCATCAGCTACGATTGATCGGCCATCATTGGTGTGCATCACGTAATTCGAACCAGAACAGGCGCTCAGGGCAAAAGTCAGCATACAGGCAGAAATTATGGCGGCAGTCTTTTTCATCTTCTTCTCCTTAAAGCGATTTATGCTATTAAAAACATACTCCGTAACAGGCAAAATTGTTCGCCTAACGCTATTTAGCATAAGACACTGAACGGGCTTTGCCAGGATATCCAGAGTATTCCGATGGTTAGCACAACCCTTGTATCAATGCCCTTTTTGCGCCACGATCGGTTTACTGAACTGAGGAATACCATGAACGCTTTTAACCCCGCGCAGTTTCGCGCACAATTTCCCGCACTCAACGATGCAGGCGTTTATCTCGACAGCGCTGCTACGGCACTGAAGCCGCAGGCGGTCATTGAGGCAACCCATCAGTTTTATAGCCTGAGTGCCGGGAACGTCCATCGCAGCCAGTTTGCTGAAGCCCAGCGCCTGACCGCACGCTATGAAGCCGCGCGGGAAAAAGTCGCACACCTGATTAATGCGTCGGATGACAAAACCATCGTCTGGACCCGCGGCACAACGGAAGCGATCAACATGGTTGCCCAAAGCTATGCGCGTCCACGCCTTCAACCGGGTGATGAGATTATCGTCAGCGCAGCGGAACATCACGCCAACCTCGTTCCCTGGCTGATGGTCGCGGAGCAAACGGGGGCTAAGGTCGTCAAACTCCCACTCAACCCCCATTTATTGCCAGACGTTGAGCGCCTCACGCAGCTCATTACCCCGCGCAGCCGCATTCTGGCGCTCGGGCAAATGTCGAACGTCACCGGTGGCTGCCCGGATCTGGCCCGCGCCATTACGCTCGCCCATGCGGCTGGCATGGTGGTGATGGTTGATGGTGCCCAGGGGATTGTGCATTACCCTGCCGATGTACAGCAGTTGGATATTGATTTCTATGCGTTTTCAGGCCACAAGCTATATGGCCCCACCGGTATTGGCGTGCTGTACGGTAAGCCGGAACTGCTGGAAGCCATGTCTCCCTGGCTTGGGGGCGGTAAGATGATTAGCGAAGTCAGTTTTGACGGTTTCACCACTCAGCCCGCACCATGGAAGCTGGAAGCCGGTACGCCTAACGTTGCAGGCGTTATCGGGCTAAGCGCGGCGCTCGAATGGCTGGCGGACATCGACGTTGCACAGGCCGAAAACTGGAGCCGGGGTCTGGCGACGCTGGCAGAAGATGCCCTGGCGAAACGCCCTGGCTTTCGTTCCTTCCGCTGCCAGGACTCCAGTCTGTTAGCCTTTGATTTCGCGGGTGTTCATCACAGCGATATGGTCACTCTGCTGGCCGAATATGGCATTGCGCTGCGCGCGGGGCAACACTGTGCACAGCCGCTGCTGGCGGAACTTGGCGTATCCGGAACACTACGCGCCTCATTTGCCCCTTATAATACCCAAAGCGATGTGGATGCGTTGGTCGCAGCCGTCGACCGCGCGCTGGAAATATTGGTGGATTAATGACAAGCCCTCTGTTCGCCGGACACCCGTTTGGCACAACCGTAACCGAAGAGACGTTACGCAATACCTTTATCCCGCTTACTCAGTGGGAAGATAAATATCGCCAGCTGATTCTGCTGGGTAAGCAGTTGCCGGCGCTTCCGGATACGCTAAAGGCGCAGGCAAAAGAAATTTCGGGCTGCGAAAACCGCGTCTGGCTGGGGCATACTCTTCATGAGAATGGCACTCTGCATTTCTTCGGCGACAGCGAAGGTCGAATAGTACGCGGGCTGTTGGCGGTATTACTCACGGCGGTCGAAGGTAAAACCGCAGCCGAGTTACTGGCGCGTTCGCCGATGGCGTTATTTGACGAACTGGGTTTACGCGCGCAGCTCAGCGCCTCGCGTAGCCAGGGGCTGCATGCTCTAAACGAGGCGATTCTCAAGGCGGCCCAGAAAGCCGGATGACGACGCAGATACGTCTTATCCGGCCTACAACACTGCACGAACCGTAGGTCGGATAAGCGTAGCGACATCCGACACAATCAGGCCTGACGCGCGGCCTTCGCCATCATCTTCTTCAGCGCATGGGAGACAGCAACAAAGCCAAAGGTGGCTGTCACCATGGTAGCCGCGCCAAACCCGGACGCGCAATCCATACGCTTCGGCCCTTCCGCCGTCGCTTTCATCGCACATACCGATCCATCCGCCTGCGGGTAAACCAGCGCTTCGGTCGAGAACACGCAGTCCACGCCCAGCTTGCCTTTGCTGTTTTTCACCACGCCAAAATCGCTTTTCAGCCGCTCACGCAGCTTGGCCGCCAGCGGATCCTGGATGGTTTTTGCCAAATCAACGACCTGAATCTGCGTAGGATCGATCTGTCCGCCCGCACCACCGGTGGTCACCAGCGGAATTTTGTTACGCCGACAGTACGCGATCAGTGCCGCTTTTGGGCGCACGCTATCAATCGCATCGATGACGTACGAAAATCCTGCATTCATATATTCAGCAACGTTATCTGGCGTAACAAAATCATCGACCACGTTCACCCGGCACTCCGGGTTAATTTGTCGGATACGCTCCGCCATCACTTCAGCTTTTGCCAGACCGACGTTATCACGCAGCGCATGGATCTGGCGGTTTGTATTGGTGACGCACACATCATCCATATCAATGAGTGTGATAGCGCCAATACCGGTTCGCGCCAGCGCTTCCGCCGCCCATGACCCTACTCCGCCAATCCCAACCACGCAAACGTGCGATTGGGCAAACAGCTGCAACGCATTTTCGCCATACAGACGTGCCGTACCGCCAAAACGTTGGCGCCAGGCATCGCTAATAACCACAGACATAGAACCTCAAATTCATTAATACCGAGCAGTCTGACTACCTGATGTCGGCTACGCCTTATCAGGCCTACTCAATAATGTAGGCTTGATAAGCGAAGCACCATCCGGCAATTAACCGCTGAACACGTTACCCGCACCCGGCGCTGTTTTTAGTACCCATACGCGACCGTAGTGATTATACCACCCGGCACGGTGTCCGGCGTCAGCGCCAATACCCTGATAGATGTCGAAGTGTTGCCCTTTAATAGCCCCACCCACATCTAACGCCACCATCAGGCGCAGTTCGTACTGGCCGGTAAACTTGCCGTTATTGTCCAGTAACGGGACTTCCGCCAGTAACGTTGTGCCCGCAGGAATGATACTACGGTCAGAAGCTACGGATGCGCGGCCAATCAGCGGCACCGCGCTGGCCCCTTTCACCGGAGCAAAAGATTGCGGTTTAAAGAAGACAAACGATGGGTTCTGCTCCAGCAGCTCACGCACTTCGGCTTCGCTGTGCGTCTCACCCCAGTGGCGAATAGCCTGCATCGACATATCTTCTTTTTTCACTTCGCCACGGTCGATAAGCACTTTACCGATACTGCGATAGGCGTGGCCATTTTTCCCGGCATAGCTAAAGAAGTTGAGCGGGCTGCCATCGCCAAAATCGATGTAACCACTGCCCTGAACATCCATAATGAAGTTATCCATCAGGGAGTTGCTGTATGCCAGAATATAATTGTCGCTTAGCGCGCCCGCGTAGATCTCGGCACGAGATGGTAAGCGCCCACGTTTTGGCGGCATGCGATAGATAGGATACTGAAACTCGCCCTGGCGCGTATGGCGCGCCTGGATAACCGGTGTGTAGTAACCGGTAAACTGGACGTTACCGTAGTTGTCCGCCCCTTCCATTTGCCAGGCATCAATACCAAACTGGCGCATACTGCGCGTATCACCGCCCGCACGTAACCATTGCTGGATAGCGTTGTAGACGTCGCTCTGGTTGCCGTACAAACGTGGCGAAGCGCTGCGAATTTGATTAACCTGCTCGGCGAAATCACCGGCATTGATTGGCGCGCCAACCGCATCAGGCTGGTTCACCAGTGAGAAAGGCTGGGTAAATTTCCCGTCTTTATACTGCTGCCCACGATCGGTGGGTTTTGAGGAACACGCGGCGAGCATCGCGACTACAGCTCCCGCCAGAAGATATTTTGCCCAACGTCCTTTCATTGTTCTCGTCTTATGTTGCCTGAATGCGAGACGAAGATAACAAACCCCCGAACCTAATGAAATGCGTATACATACCCGAACGCAAATTTTGAGCAAAAAATAATCCAGAATGCGTTGTTTTTGTTCATTTTCACCCTAAAAACGTGATCAAGGTGAAAAAAGGGTTGCATGAAAATGCGAGCAGAGTATAGTGCGCATCCACGGACGCGGGGTGGAGCAGCCTGGTAGCTCGTCGGGCTCATAACCCGAAGGTCGTCAGTTCAAATCTGGCCCCCGCAACCAATTAAAATTTGATGTAAGATTTTTGCAAAGTAGTTCGAATCACAGCAAGGCGGCGACGCAGTGAATCCTTAGGAGCTTACTCCAGTAAGTGACTGAGGTGAACGAGGAAAGCCAACGCTGATGTGGTTTGAAATACGAAGCAAAAAGACGGACGCGGGGTGGAGCAGCCTGGTAGCTCGTCGGGCTCATAACCCGAAGGTCGTCGGTTCAAATCCGGCCCCCGCAACCAATCAAATTTGATAAAATATAAGCAGTACGGTGACGCGGGGTGGAGCAGCCTGGTAGCTCGTCGGGCTCATAACCCGAAGGTCGTCGGTTCAAATCCGGCCCCCGCAACCAACACATTAAACACCTTAACGGGTGTTTTTTTGTTTCTGTCGCCCATAAAAAAAGCGCTTTTCAGCGCTTTTTTGTTATCCCCTTCTCGCCAGCGTCGCCCCATCGGCAAAGTAGGCTTTAATCCCTGCCAGAATCGACTCTGCAACTTCCTGCTGGAAGGTCGCCGTTTTGAGTTTACGCTCTTCCTCAACGTTACTGATAAATGCCGTTTCGACCAGAATAGACGGGATATCTGGCGCTTTTAGTACCGCAAACCCGGCCTGTTCAACCTGATTCTTGTGCAGATTGTTGATTTTGCCAAGCTTGTTCAATACCGCTTTACCAAACTTCAGGCTGTCGGCGATGGTCAGCGACTGCACCATATCGAACATGGTGTGGTCGACGTAGCGGTCACCGCTCTTACTGACGCCACCAATGAGATCCGAGGCGTTCTGGGTCTGCGCCAGATATTTCGCGGCGGTACTTGTCGCGCCTTTGGTCGAGAGCGCAAACACCGACGAACCGCTGGGTTGTCGACTGGTAAAGGCATCGGCGTGAATAGAGACAAACAGGTCAGCACGCTGCTTCTGCGCTTTCGCCACGCGGACTTTAAGCGGAATGAAGATATCTTCATTTCGTGTCATAAAGACCTTCATGTTGCCCTCTTTCTCTATGAGGGCTCGCAGGCGGCGGGCAATCTGCAGCACCACATCCTTTTCACGCGTCTTGTATTTCCCCACCGCACCGGAGTCTTCTCCGCCGTGGCCTGGATCCAGCATAATGACAATGGGACGATCGCGCCCCGCTTTACCCGGCTGTGGGCCACTTTGTGCAGGTGGCACCTGTTTATCCAGATCGCCCTTGTTGTAATCTTCCAGCAATGCCAGCAGCGGGTCCTGAACGTCCTGGGCATTCGCGGGATAGAGATCCATCACCAGACGTTCTTTAAAGCCTGCCACCGGAGCCAGCGCGAAAAGTTGCGGCTTCACATTCTGTTTCAGCTCGAACACCATCCGCACGGTCTTTGGATCAAACTGGCCAACGCGCGCAGACTTAATATACGGATCGTCAGGACGAATCTGCGTCCCAATGCCCTTGAGCACCGAGTTCAAATTAACGTCTTCAATATCCACAACCACACGCTCAGGATTACTCAGGGCAAACTGTTTGTATTTCAGCAGACGGTTAGATTCTACCGTGACGCGAGTGTAGCTGGACGCAGGCCAGATACGGACGGCAACGACCTGACTCACGGCCGCCAGACCCACCTGGCTGACGCTCAAAAGCCACATAGCACCCGCACCTTTCAATAAACGGCGGCGACTGATTGCTGAATTGGATCCCGACATGCTTCTCCCGAGCAAAGAAATCTTTTTTAGAGGTAATACGTAAAACGTCCGAATTGACCGGAAACTTTAGCGAATGACGCATAATCTGTCATCTATAAAAGGGTAAACATTCTTTTTATATTCACGGCATTACTGAGAAAAATCTTCGGCATGGGTAAAAATTACGCTTGCGCACAGCGCAAAAACAGAATAAAAATACACAAATTACGAATAATCATGCAATGAGGGTGTGCCGTGGTGAAGGAGCGTAGAACCGAACTGGTACAGGGATTCCGCCATTCTGTTCCCTATATCAATACCCATCGGGGAAAAACGTTTGTCATTATGCTGGGCGGCGAAGCCATCGAGCATGAAAATTTTTCCAGTATCGTCAATGACATTGGTCTTCTTCATAGCCTCGGCATCCGCCTGGTCGTGGTCTATGGCGCACGACCGCAGATTGATGCCAATCTTGCGGCGCATCATCATGAGCCGGTGTACCACAAAAATACGCGCGTTACCGACGCTAAAACGCTGGAGCTGGTCAAACAGGCTGCGGGTTTACTTCAGCTTGATATTACCGCCCGCCTGTCGATGAGCCTGAATAATACGCCATTGCAGGGTGCTCACATCAATGTGGTCAGCGGTAATTTTATTATCTCTCAGCCGCTGGGCGTTGATGACGGCGTAGATTACTGCCATAGCGGGCGTATTCGTCGTATTGATGAAGATGCCATTCACCGCCAGTTAGACAGCGGCGCAATTGTGCTGATGGGCCCGGTTGCCGTTTCCGTCACCGGTGAGAGCTTTAACCTGACGTCAGAAGAGGTCGCCACGCAGTTGGCTATCAAACTGAAGGCCGAGAAAATGATCGGCTTTTGCTCCTCTCAGGGTGTCACCAACGATGACGGCGATATTATTTCCGAGCTGTTTCCTAACGAAGCTCAGGCTCGCGTTGAGTTGCAGGAAGAGAAAGGCGATTACAGCTCCGGCACGGTGCGCTTCCTGCGCGGAGCAGTGAAAGCCTGTCGCAGTGGCGTACGCCGCTGCCATCTGATCAGCTATCAGGAAGATGGTGCATTGCTGCAGGAACTGTTCTCCCGCGACGGGATCGGTACGCAGATCGTGATGGAAAGCGCCGAGCAGATCCGTCGCGCTACCATTAACGATATCGGCGGGATTCTGGAGCTTATCCGCCCGCTGGAGCAGCAAGGTATTCTGGTTCGCCGCTCGCGCGAGCAGTTGGAAATGGAGATCGACAAATTCACGATTATTCAGCGTGATAACCTGACCATCGCCTGTGCCGCTCTGTACCCTTTCCCGGAAGAGAGAATTGGCGAAATGGCGTGCGTGGCAGTGCATCCGGACTACCGTAGCTCATCACGCGGGGAAGTGTTGCTGGAACGAATCGCCGCGCAGGCCCGGCAAATGGGGTTGAGCAAGCTGTTTGTGTTAACCACACGCAGCATCCACTGGTTCCAGGAGCGCGGCTTCACGCCGGTGGATATCGACCTGCTGCCGGAAAGCAAGAAAGAGATGTACAACTATCAGCGGCGGTCAAAAGTGCTGATGGCGGATTTGGCATAGGAATGGTTGCCGGATGCGGCATAACAGCCTTATCCGGCCTACATCGCTGGCACATTTTTTTAGGCCAGATGGCGCTGACGCTTATCCGGCCTACATCTACATCATGCCGTCATTAAATAATGCTGACAGTCCGCTGCGACGTTCAGTGCGGGTGGTAATGGCGCGGCTCAATATCCGCTCATCGGCATACAGCGACAAGCGGCGACGCGCGCGGGTAACGGCGGTATAGACCAGCTCGCGGGTAACCACGGGTGAATGCTGGCTGGGTAAAATCAACGCCGCGTGGTCAAACTCAGATCCCTGCGATTTGTGCACCGTCATCGCCCAGGTGGTTTCATGTTCAGGCAAGCGGCTGGGCTGCACCGATTTGATAGAACCATCCGGCAACGCAAACCACACCCTCAGGCCCTGTCCACGGTCGAGGGCAATGCCGATATCACCGTTAAATAATCCCAGCGAACTGTCATTGCGCGCGATCATCACCGGCCTTCCCTCATACCAGCGGCTATGCGTCGAACGATGAATTTTACGTTTTTGCGCCATCACCTGCTCAATGCGTTCATTCAAACCACTAACGCCAAACGGACCTTCCCGCAGGGCGCATAGCAGTTGATACTCATTGAAGGCCTGAATGACAGCTCCTGGCTCTGCGCCCTCGCGCAGCAAATCCAGGTAATGCCCATAACCCGCCAGCGCCTCATCCAGCATCGCGGCGTAATCCTCGCTGCTGTGTAGCGTGCGTTTTTCGATGTCGCTAAATCCCTGCTGGAAAATCGTTTTTATCGCAGATTTATCGCCGCAATTAATCGCAGCAGCCAATTGACCGATTCCGGAATCGCTGCCGAAACGGTAGCTCTTTTGCAGCAGGCACAGACTGTCGCGCAGAGCAGCAGCCTGAGTTCCCGTACCTGCCGGAATAGCGCTTCCGGTCAGGCGACTGAGCTGGCGGGCGCGTTCCGGGGTAAACCCGTCACCGACGAAAGCACAGATATCCCCCAGCACCGCCCCCGCTTCGACGGAAGCGAGCTGGTCGCGATCGCCCAGAAAAATCACCCGTCCGTGCGGCGGCAGCGCATCGATAAGGCGCGACATCATCGGCAAATCGATCATCGAGGCTTCATCCACCACCAGCACATCCAAATGCAGCGGGTTTCCGGCATGATGACGCAGGCGCTGACTGCCAGGCTGAGCGCCTAATAATCGATGCAGCGTACTGGCGTCATCGGGGATGCGTTTCTTTTGCTCATCGGTTAGCGGTAGTTCTCGTAGCGCCGCTCCTAGTGAGGAGGTCAGGCGCGCAGCCGCTTTTCCCGTTGGCGCCGCCAGTCGAATACGACAGCGCTCACCGTCTGCCATTTGAATCAACGCCGCCAGCAGCCTTGCAACCGTTGTCGTTTTTCCCGTCCCCGGTCCGCCGGAGATCACTGATATCCGGCGGGTGAGCGCAACAGCAGCGGCTACTTTTTGCCAGTTAACCCCCTCCGATGGCGGAAACAGCGCCGCCAGCGTGTGGGTCAACCGTTGTTCATCCACTTCAATGGCGTGGTTCACTTCACTGAAAAAGCGAGCTACCGTACGTTCGTTATGCCACATTCGGTTCAGATACAGGCGATCGCCGTACAGCACCAGCGGCGTAGGTTGCTCGCCACGACTTACCGCACTGGAAGCCAACAGACATTCCGCCCAGTCTTCAGGCTCGCCCGTTTCAGCGAGCCAGGCGCTTAACAGAGGATGCGCGTCCTCGCTCAGAGATAACCGTGAAAGCGGTAAGCAGACGTGCCCTTCTCCCGCTTCACAGCTGAGCAACGCCGCAGCCAGCGCAACAGCTGGGTTGTCACTTCCGGCAACCGCCAGCGCGAACTGAGCATCCAGAGGCCGGAGCTGTTTTTGCTCAACAGCCTCCAGAAATCGTTTCTGGATTGTCATAACATCGTCTCCTGCACCGCACCGGCAAACATCTCGTCCATCAATGCAATCAACTCTCCGTCAGGTCGGGTCGCGTAAATTCCCTGCTGCGGATTTTCACTGTCAACGCCGCGCAGGAAGAGATAGATAACGCCGCCAAAATGGCGTTCATAATCGTAATCAGCAATACGATGGCGTAAGTAGCGATGCAGCGCGAGGGTATAAAGTTGGTATTGAAGGTCGTAGCGATGCGCCTGCATGGCAGAGGCCATCGCCTGCTGCGTATAGGCAGAGCTGTCTTCGCCCAGCCAGTTCGATTTGTAATCGAGCAGGTAATAACGCCCCTGGTGGCGGAATACCAGGTCAATAAAGCCTTTCAGCATGCCGCGAACCTGCATAAAGTCCAACGCAGGGCACCCCGCCGAGAGCGGATCGTATTGGCGAATTAACGCATCAAGCTGGTTGGCCATTAACGGCTGCGAAATCGGCAGATAAAACTCCATCTCCACCTGTTTTTCACGCGCGGATAGCTGGCTCAAACTCACGCCCGTCTCGTTGAGAGGCGCCTGCAAAATGGCGTCCAGCCATTCGGTCAAAACCGGCGTCCAGTGTGCGTCATAACCGCCCAACGCCAGTTGCTCCTCGACCCAATGCGGATCCACCGGTTGCGTAAAATCGAGATCTTCAAACAGGCTATGCAAGAACGTACCTGGCGAAGCGCCGCGCGGGAACTGATGCGGTGTAAGTCCTGATTCTTCAATAACCTCACCGACGCCTGCGGCATCGATATCCAGTCGTGGGATCAGATCCTGCGCGATACCCTGTCCACGCTGTTGCAGACCGGAATAACTGGTCACGCGCCAGCTATCACCGGGCTTACGCTGCAGTATTTTTGCACTCAGTTCGCTGCTAACAGCCTGCGCAACCTGCCAGGGTTCACCGTCAGGCTGCGCGGGAGTCTGGCAAGCAATATCGTTGCTGCAAAGCGCTTCAATCGCGCTACGCAGACCCACGGCATCCATCGGCTCGCCTTTTTGCAACAGGCGACCAAGGGCGCTCTGATGCACATCGGTATCCCCTTTTTTATCGCCCCGACGTCGTACCAACGGCGCAACGCCAAGGCTGCAGTGCCATACCGAACGGGTTAGCGCGACATACAGCAAACGCAGGTCTTCCGCCAGACGCTCTGCTTCGGCTAGCTCAACGCTCTCCTCGGCATCGCTGAGATCCAGCACCGCTTCAAAAGAGCTGCGATCGTGATAGAAAGCCTGATCCTGAACGCGGAAATTGGTGATAAACGGCAGCCAGACCAGCGGATACTCCAGCCCTTTCGATTTATGGATGGTGACGATTTTAACCAGATGCTTGTCGCTTTCCAGCCTGAGCTGCTGGCTGGACGCGTTGCTGTCGGGTTCAAGAATATGCTGAGACAACCAGCGCACCAGCGCATGCTCGCTTTCCAGCTGCGAGCCCGCTTCCTGCAACAGTTCGCTGATATGTAAAATGTCGGTCAGTCGACGTTCGCCTCCCGCCGTCGCCAGCAGGTTCTCCGCAATCTGGCGAGCTGTCATCAGCGCACGCAGCATCGGCATCACGCCGCGTTTATGCCAGATCTGACGATAGCCATCGAACTCTTCGACCACCGCATCCCAGGCATTTTCGTCGTTATTTAACGCTTCAAGATCCTGCGCATTCAGCCCCATCATTGACGTTGCCAGCGCGCTACGCAGCGTGTTCTCACGCTCCGGCGTCATCACCGCCTGCAGCACCCACAGCAACTCCTGTGCTTCCAGCGTTTCAAATACGCTGTCACGGTTGGAGAGGTAGACAGAGGGAATGGCCAGTTGCGTCAGTGCATCACGGACCAGCGCCGCCTCCTGGCGGCTACGAACCAATACGCTAATGTCCGACGCGCGTACCGGGCTGGATGCTTTGCCACTTACCAGTTGCGCTGCGCCAGAATGCCCGGCCTTAAGCCAGTCGCGAATTTGCGTGGCGCACACCTGCGCCATGTAGCTCTGATAATCGCCTACGCCGCAACTTTCTCCTTCCATCAGCCACATACTCATAGCGGGCTGCGTTTCGCCGCGTAAAACAAACCGTAACCCCTGGTTTTTTTCTGCGGATTTTACCGGGCTGAAAGGGATTTCGCGGAACATAAAGGCGTCGTCCATCTGGCTGAAAAGCGTATTCACGCTATTGACCATGCCGGGGGCCGAACGCCAGTTGGTATCGAGCGTATAGTGTGCGCTGACTTCGCTGCGCGCCTTCATATAGGTGAAGATATCCGCGCCGCGAAACGCGTAAATTGCCTGTTTCGGATCACCAATTAGCAGCAGTGCGGTATCCGGCTGATGCTGCCAGATCCGACGAAAAATACGGTACTGCTGTGGATCGGTATCCTGGAATTCATCGATCATGGCGACCGGAAAACGAGTACGAATAGCCGTCGCCAGCGCATCGCCGCTTTCACTGCGCAACGCCGCATCCAGACGGCTGAGCATATCGTCAAAACCCAGCTCGCCGCGGCGACGTTTTTCCTCGGCAACTGCCGAGCGGATCTCCGCCAGCGCACGAGTGATCACCAGATCGCGGAGAGTTAACGGTTCGCTAAGCAGTTCATCAATAGCGACAAACAGCGGGTGCTGAGGGGTTATCCCACCCGCTTTGGTGCGCTCTTCCAGAAAACGCTGTGAGAATTTCTCCAGCGCGTCAGGAAGCTGGTAACTTTGTGTTTCTTCCTGCGCCCACGCGCTGATCTTTTCGATCCACTTACCCTGATTACCGCGATTAAATTTACGCCGGTCAATTCCGGAGGCTTCCATTAGGCCATCCAGCTCATCAACACAATCACGCCATTGCTGCTTGATCTGGTTAATGCGTGAGAGAATTTGTTCATGCCGGGAGGCCAGCGTTTCGTCATCAGACGGTGGCGCCTTGATAACCGGCGCTTCCCCCTGCAGATAGCGATCGATATCTCTCAACAGCGCTTGCGGTCCTTTCCACGTTTCAAAAACCACCTGCGCAATGTCGCGGGGCAGCGGGTAGCAGTGCCGACGCCAGAAGTCCGCGCAGGCCTGATAGCGCAGCAGCGATTCATCTTCTATCAGCTGCTGTTCGAACAGCATGCCTGACTCAAAGGCGTTGAGACTGAGCATACGCTGACAAAAGCCGTGGATGGTAAACACCGCCGCTTCATCCATCTGTCTTTCAGCCAATAGCAGCCACTGCGCGGCCTGTTTTTTATCGGCAATTTCATCTAACAAACGGGCATATAGCGGGTTGTCGGTGGTTTCACGCAGGCAGGCAATTCGCAGTTCATGAATATTGCTACGAATTCGACCGCGCAACTCTTCGGTAGCCGCCTCGGTGAAGGTGACCACCAGCAGTTCTTCGACGGTCAGAGGACGAGGAAAGGCGGCAGAGCCGCCCAATCCAAGCAGTAAACGTAAATACAGGGCGGCGATGGTAAAGGTTTTACCGGTGCCCGCAGAGGCTTCAATCAGACGCTCGCCCGTCAGGGGCAAGCGCAGTGGATCAAGGGACTCAGCGGCATCATTCATTCTTATCACTCATCAGGGGTAAGGTTTGCTGCAACGCGCTGACGGTCTGCCACACTTTCCAGCCTTCCGGGTGCACATATTCTGCTTTCCCATTCTGACTGCCGGAAACCTGTGACAATATCGCCATGCCTTGCGGCTCAACCACCGCCTGATGGAAGAAGTCGGCAAGTTTTTGCGGCGTCAGCAGTTTAATCTGAGCCACTATTTTATCACGTGAATCGAAGCGCATATTGCCGCGATCAAAATCTTTGCTTAACTGTGAGGCTTCTGCCCCCAGCGTTTGCGGCGCCTGCAGCATTTGCGCAATAATCGCCTGCTGAATTTGCGCAAACTCTTCAGGTTTCATCGCCCGCAGCTTCGCTTCCGCCGTCGGGAAGAACGCTTTATAACGCTCCCAGAGGTAAGACGGCTGCTTATCACTGCTTTGCAGCAGGAACCCCATTCCCCACTGACGGCCAACGCTCATCGGGAAAGCAAATACGGCGTAACCTAACTGTTCTTCAGTACGCAGCTGATTGTAGAACCACGGCTGAACAATCTGACCTAACATAGCGCTGTAGGCTGAACTGGCGTATTCATCGTATCCGGTTGGTACAAATACCGCCGCCAGTGCTGAATCCGTGCTGCTGCCTGCTTTTTCAAAGATGACGGACTGCTTCTTGTCCACAACCACATCTTTGTTGCGACACCACTGTGACCCGTTCGCACCTAGCTGTTTTTGGATATCCCGCGCCATGCTCGTCGTCTGAGCTTCGCTCATATTGCCAATGACCAGGAATTCAGGTCGCGCACCGGTTTTTAAGGCGTCGCGGTAGGTCATCACCTCTTTCAGGGTGATGGAAGGCAGCAGTTTACGGCGCTCGTCGCGGGAGAAGTACGGCACCTGAGAAAGCATCTGCACCGGCATAATAGCCTGATCGTAAGCTTTACCCTTTTCTGCGGAATCCATCATCTGGGCATACCAGGATTTCGCCTGTTCCAGCTGTTCATCCGTTGAGGTGTAGCTGAAATAGCCGCTCAGCAGCGCCTGAAAAAGCTGCGGCAAACGTTGGGTGTAGCCGTTGGCGTTAAGCATCAACCCATTGTTAGCGTTGGTAGAGAAACCAATTCCACCTACCGATGCCTGGTTACTTAACTGATCGAGCGCAATCCCTGCCAGGTAATCGTTAAGTGCGAATAAGACCTGGTTGCGGGCGCTGTCCATGGCTTTCGGGTTACGCAGGATCACGCTGACGTCAGCCTTTGGCTCGCTGGCAAAATACTGGCTCGGGGCATACACCACGCGTAAATCCGGCTCATCAACGATCAGCTCAGGATGAGCGTATTTTTTATCCGTCTTAATCAGCGTGAAATCATCCGGAATGTAGGGGTTCAACTCCGGTAACGACAGCGCAATGCCCTGCGCTTTTTGCTGCCAGTCGTCAAAGGTTTTGTCGCTGATTTTATCCACCTGGTAAGGCGCATCGACAAAATAAGCGGTTTTATTATGCGGCTCTTTCGCGCTGATATACCAGATACGCGCATTCTGCGGCGTCATCATTGCCAGACGTTGCTCAACGGCTTTCGCATCGTACTGGTCAGCAATATTCACCGCATCCAGCGTATGCTCGACGGGAACGCGGATCATGGTATCAGCCAGCCATTCCACGTAGTCCATATCACGGGTGATGGAGGGATAACGGAAATCGAGATCCAGCACGTGCGCCAGCTCGTCAAAATAGCGTTTATCGACACCTTTCTCGCGTAACAAATTGAGGTAGCTAAAGATTGCCGCGACAACTTCATCGCGGTTCGCCAGCCCCTTGTCGGTTAACGTCGCGGAAATGGCTAATACGCCGCTGTTCCCGTTGACCACCGGATCGGAATCCGCGCGAATACCCTCAACCAGGCCCTGCTTTTGCAGCCAGTCAGACAACGTGCCCTGGCTACGATTGCCAATCAGGTAGGTCACCAGTTCATCGGTTTTACTGCGGAACTGCGCGCTGTTGTTATCGATACGAAACTCGACGCGCAATACTTTACGCGGCATTGCCGGAACATAGTGGATGATGATGCCCTTTTGCGCGTCAGTGACGACCGGTACGGTAATTTCAGGCTTTTCGATATTTGTGTTCGGTACGCGCCCAAAGGTGTCAGCCGCTATCCGCGCCAGCTCTGGCAGCGGTTTATTGCTATAAATCACCGCCTTCATCAGGTTAGCAGAGTAGTACTTTTCATGAAATTTTTGTAATGCCTGCACCACCGGGTTGCCCGGTTTATCGCTTAATGTCTCGAGATTCCCGCCAGAGAAACGCGAGCCAGGGTGCGCCGGGTTGATCGTCTCAGCGCTCACCTGCGCCATACGCATCCCGTCTCGGGTACGCGCCAGCGTCAGCTCGGAGTTAACCGCGTTACGCTCGCGGTCGGCATATTTTTTATCCAGCAATGGATCGGCAATAGCATCCGCCAGGCGATCCACCGCCCCCACCAGCGCGTCGTTTTCGACTTCAAGATAGAAGGCCGTACGATAAGGCGCAGTACTGGCATTGTGGCTACCGCCGTGCATTTTCAGGAATTCAGCCAGGCTGTCCGGCTGTGGGTATTTTTTCGAGCCCATCAGACACATGTGTTCGAGATAGTGCGCCAGCCCCTGATGATCGTCCGGATCTTCCAGCGAGCCCACGGGGACTACCAGTGCAGAAAGGGATTTCACGGCCTGAGGATCGGATACCAGCAGCACAACCATGCCGTTATCAAGGCGCACGGCCTGATACTGACGGGTGTCTTTATCGCTTTTACGGATGGTTTCAGCTAAAGGCTGCCAACCGGTATCTGCCTGACTTACGGGAACCCAAAGGGCGACGAACAACAGTAATGCGCTGAACCAGGTGCTGCGGGGCATTCACAAACCTCATCATTAACGAATTCACCTGTTCACTACAAACCACGTATAAATACATGACCTGAACAGGGCAAGACTATGTGCTGAACGAGCCAGCATCTTCTCTTTGTAAGAATCAGTCCGTGACAGAATGCGCATCATAGTGGAAGCCATCGAATTGCGCAATTTTTATACAATCATCATGACTGATTAAAGCGAAAAATCGGTAACAGGTAGCGCTGAGACTGTAAAACAATAGCCTCCTGAGTATCAGCATCCAGTTGACGCCAAAGACGCTGATACCAGATATCATCACCTTCGCCACGTACCATCATGTTGCCTTCATAGGCTTGCAGAAACTTACTGCGCGCTTTTTGCAACGTTGCATCGTCATCTAACATGGCATCATTTGCGGCGTCATAACAGGTTTTTATCCATGCACCACCGCTTTCGGGTAATACCAGCAACGGTGACGACATGCCTTCCCGATACCCCTCAATGAGTTGCGACAGGTACAGCAACGCCTGTTCTGCATCCAGCGGCGGAAAACGCCATTCTCCGTCTTTACGCAGGAACAATCGGCTCTCTCCCCTACCGCCACTGGCACAATAGACAAGATGTTCCAGCCAAAGTTGCACACCCTGCGCAATGCTTATCAAAGATGGGCGCCAGCGCAACAAACCATCCTCTTGCACCTGCGGCAGCCAGCCGGTGATTTGCACGCCGTGACAGTTAAGATCGATTTCCATGCTCTGACAGGGCTGACGACAGGCGATAATGCGTTCAGCCAGCGACTGCATTTCCTGACGCTGCGTATCCCACAGAATTTCGCCAAACGGCCCATAGGGTAGCGCGCCCGCCGCACGAAAACGGCGGAACAGTCGTTCAGCATCGTTCTCTTCAACCAGCGTATTAAGCAATTGCTGATTAAGCTGATAGCGGGTTAATCCTTCAAGGGTGAAAGGTTCCGTATCGGGGATCTCACTCTCTTCAGAGCGGAAATTAACCCTCAAACGCATCTGGAAAAAGGCGCGTACCGGATGAGCCCAAAATCGCTGCAGCGTTTCCAGCGTCAGCGTTTCGGGCATCTCAAAGGGAAGAAGCTGTACAAAGTCCGAGTGCGCTTTTCCTGACAGACTCGCCGCAGGCAGCCATTCCCGGGCATAGCTTTGCTGTTCACCCGGTAGATAGTTTTGTGCATCAAAGGGCATACGGGTATGCAAACGGGTAACGTGCGCTTTTACCCGGGCCTCGCTTTGATCGCAGGTTAACGATTCATCGCCCGGCAGATAGTGGCTTTGCCCAATGTAGTCCATCAATTCCTGTACCAGAACCGACGGGAAGCGCTCGCTGTTGTCCTGAATGGATCGGCCAATGTAGCTGATATAGAGCGTTTGCTGTGCTGAGATTAATGCTTCGAGGAACAAATAGCGGTCATCATCGCGACGACTGCGGTCACCTCGCATCGGTTTTTGGCTCATTAAATCAAAGCCCAGCGGCGCAAGTTGACGCGGATAAACCCCATCGTTCATACCCAGCAGGCACACCACTTTGAACGGAATGGAGCGCATCGGCATCAGCGTACAAATGTTAACGGGCCCCGCCAGGAAGCGCTGGCTGATGCGTTCCTGGTCAAGGCGCTGGGCTAGCTCATCACGCAACAGAGAGAGCGGTATAGCATCGCCGTACTCAGCCCCTAAACCTTCGGTAATAATGGCCTGCCACTGCTGTTCAATCAGCGTCATCGCCGCTTCGGTGTCCGCGTCCGGTAGGAAGAAATCATTAAGCATTTCCCGACAAACGGGTAGCCACTCTTCCAGCGGTCGTTCCTGAGCTAACCCTCTACGCCAAAGATTGAGCTGCATCAGCAACGAGGCCAGATGCCCTACCAGCTCGGCAATCAATCCGCTGGACTCATCGTAAGGCAATACCGATTGCCACTCGCCCTGCGCGCTTTCCATCGCGTAGCCGAGCAGCATACGCGTTAAACCAAATTGCCAGGTATGCTGACCTGTAGGCGGAAGCTCCAGCTCACGCACGTTATCGTCGTCAATTCCCCAGCGAATACCGGATTCATTGACCCATAAGCGAAGATAGCGCAGCCCCTCTTCATCGATATCGAAACGCGCCGCCAGCACGGGAACATCCAGTAACGCCAGGACATCCTCTGAGACAAAACGGCTATCCGGCAGCGACAGCAGGCTAATAAAGGCCTGTAAGACGGGATGAGACTGGCGCGCCCGACGGTCGGAAATCGCGTAAGGTAAGTAACGCTCGGCTGGCGCGCTGCCAAAGACCGACTGAATGAATGGACTGTAGCTGTCGATATCCGCCACCATCACGATAATATCGCGCGGCGTCAGCGTTGGATCCGCTTCCAGCATTGCCAGCAAGCGGTCATGAAGAATTTCTACCTCGCGCTGTGGGCTATGGCAGACATGGAAAGTCACGCTGGTATCGTTCAGCTCAAGCCGGCGTTTATTGTCGCTCCGGGAATATTCTTCCAGCGTAACGCCCGCCACAGCATGACTTTCAAGCTCCAGAATATCCGATTGAATATTGTGCAAAAGATTGTCAGGCGTAATATCGACGAACGCATCCAGCTCCTGACTATTCTCTAGCTCTGAAAGCAGGTAAATGTAATCGCGCCCCAGTTTGCCCCATGAGGCCAGCATCGGGTTGCCCACATCCTGTTCGCCATCGCTATTAAATAATCCTTCAGCTTTCTGACTGTCACGAAACAACGGCAGATGGCGTTCTTCAAAGCTGTGCCGACGCTGACGCGCCATCAGCTTCGCCAGCCAGGCGGGATCTTTTATATCCCCCCAGTAGTAGCGACAAGGGTTGGTAAACAGCAGATGAATATCAATGTGCTTACCCAGCGCCTGCAATGCCTGCAAATAAACCGGCGGCAGCGCCGAAATACCGCAAATAAAGACGCGAGAAGGCAGTCCCTGCGGGCACTCGGACGCACTTTCCAGGGTCTGAATAAAACGTTGGTATAAATTGGCACGATGCCAGCGCGGCTGGCCCAATTCCTCAGTGTATTCCACCAGCGCTTTCCACAACGGGGCCTGCCAGGCCTGAGACTCGCCAAGTCCCTCAACCTGTCGCCCCGCTTCCCACTGGGTCAACCAGTCAGGGCGGTAGACTAAATACTGGTCGAAAAGGTCAGCCGCGCGCGAGGAAAGCTGAAAAAGCTTACGTTTATCAGTGTCGTCCGTCAGATAGTGGCGTAGCAATGCGAAGTCATCGCTATCCAGCAATTGTGGCAACAGCGTCATCAACTTCCAGCTCATGCTCTGTTTGCTGAACGCACTCTCTTTCGGGATATCCGGCAGCACGCGCACAAACATATCCCAGATAAAACTCGCGGGCAGCGGAAAATCGATATTGGCGGCAATACTAAACTTCTGTGCAAGAGTCATTTGTAGCCACTGCGCCATACCGGTGCTTTGAACCAGGATCATCTCAGGTTCAAAGGGGTCGTCCAGCCGCTCGCGCTCAACGATAAATTCCATTAACGCTTCCAGCACATCCAGACGGTTGGAGTGGTAGACCCTTAACATAGCGACTCCTGACTACTGACGATTCGGGCAATGCAGACGCGTCATCTGACCCTGCCTGCCGAGGGGTGAAGAAATTATAACGTTGATGCTGACACATCCCGCTCTCGTTGTCTGCATTCGGTTAACCTGCCAGTTCACAGGCGATGAAAACGGGTACAGCTGGGCTTGCTGCCAGGCGTGACGCCAGAGTTGTTGATACTGGTTTCTGATGATAAAGCTGTTCATTAGCGCCCGCTGGTATCCTGACAACGCGGTCACAATCATTACCATCAGTACCATTGCCAGCATCACTTCCGGCAGACTAAAGCCACGCTGACTGTTCAGGGGATCTGGCATAACGTCTGCTCCTTTAGCGGACAAAAATCACTCCAGCCATGCGCCGAGAATTCGATATTGCCATCAGTAACCGCCCCCT
Source organism: Citrobacter sp. Cpo142 (assembly GCF_030332425.1). NCBI lineage: Bacteria > Pseudomonadati > Pseudomonadota > Gammaproteobacteria > Enterobacterales > Enterobacteriaceae > Citrobacter > Citrobacter sp. Cpo142. The sequence goes on along the minus strand of NZ_JAOWHW010000127.1, from coordinate 47,024 downwards.
GACGCCATAAAAATACTCCTTCATAGTGGGCAATAAGCAGCACGACATTATTGGTAAGCAGGCGCAGGCAAACCGCGGCATCCTGCGTGGGATCGCGCCGACACTGTACGGCGGGTTGTAAGCGCCAGGGCTGCATACGCCCCCATTCCATCGCGGATTGCACCACCGCCTGACGCTGCAGCGCCTGACTTTGTGTGCCCACACGCGCAGCAAAACTAGCCTCCTGTCTGCTAACGCCTTGCAGCAGCAAACTACCGAGCACCAGCAGCAACAGGACCATTGCCAGAGAAGATATGCCTCGCTCACGGTTCACAGGTTGAATCCCGTAACGCTATAGACCGCTTCAACAACTTTTTGTGGTTCGTCATTACTCACTCCACGCAAACGCAGCGTAAGAAGTGGGGAATATCCGCTGAAATTCAGCCGTTCAACCTGGAATGCCTCAATCTGGATGGTGGCCGGATCGGTCATTTTCTCCCATCCTTTTCCAGTGCAGTCGGTGGCTCCACGCAGGGTTTCCAACACCTTGTCCTGTGAACGAAACCCAATAGTATCAGCCTCTTTCGCGGGACTGCTTTCCCAAACGCCGTTGCTGTTGGCATCCCAGCGGGCAATAACACAGCCCCCATTTGCCGATATCACCAGAGCCTCTCCGACACAGTTTCCCCGGCAATACCCCGCTCGCTGAAGATGCTTCGCCACGGTGTAGACCCGCTGCCATATTTCATCTTCCAGTACTAACTGGCGCGTATTACGCAGAATCTCTCGTTGTAGCGCCGGTAAAAATCGTGCTGAGCTAAGCAGTAAAATGCTGCTAATCGCCATGGCAATGAGCACCTCCAGCAGTGAAAATCCCCGTTCGTTTACTGACATATGCTGGCCTCATCGCGCTCACAAAGCCTGATTCGCCCCCAGCCAGACACCACCACGCGCCATTCCCCTGCCGCATTTTTCAGGCGTATATGTCCGGCCCATGCCGTATTGCGCAGTCCAAAAAAGGCCAGTGAAGGCGTTATCTCTGCCATTTCGACGCCGTCCCGGGGCGGTGTAAAAACCAAAGGCGAAACGGGCCGACACGAGGTTTGCGAAGCCGCAGAGCTGACAAAGCACCATGATGTGCCATCCCGAATCACGCTTATCACGTGATCGCGGTTACGCCAGTTAGCATCTTCACGCAGTTGCAGCAGGTAGTCCCGCACCTGGCAGGCGGTCTGCCACAGCCGCTGCTGTTGCTGCCAGCGCTGCCAACCATACAGCCCAGATGTACCAAGCGCCGCGACGATCAGCATCGCAATCAGGGTTTCGAGAAGCGTGTAGCCGTGTTGTTTTTTCATGTCGCCAGTATGGCGTGAGGAAAATGAATAACGAGCGGGAAATTCGGTTTCTACGGCGAGCTACGGGGAATATTTAGCGCGTTACAGGCCATTGCAATATTTCAGGAATCCACGCCGAAGAACGCGATTTGAGACAAAAAAAACCGACGCACATGGGCGTCGGTTGTGACAGCATGAAGCCGGTTAGATAGCCACCGGTGCTTTAATACCCGGGTGCGGATCGTAGCCTTCAATTTCGAAGTCTTCGAAGCGATAGTCAAAGATTGATTCAGGCTTACGTTTGATAACCAGTTTCGGCAGCGCGCGAGGTTCACGGCTAAGCTGCAGATGCGTTTGATCCATATGATTGCTGTACAGGTGCGTATCGCCGCCGGTCCAGACAAAATCACCCACTTCCAGATCGCACTGCTGCGCCATCATGTGTACCAGCAAAGCGTAGCTGGCAATGTTAAACGGCAGGCCGAGGAACACATCGCACGAACGCTGATACAGCTGGCAGGAGAGCTTGCCATCCGCCACGTAGAACTGGAAGAACGCATGGCACGGTGCCAGCGCCATTTTATCCAGCTCACCGACGTTCCATGCGGAAACGATGATGCGACGAGAGTCCGGATCATTTTTCAGCTGGTTTAGCACGGTGGTGATCTGGTCGATATGGCGACCATCTGGCGTAGGCCACGCGCGCCATTGTTTGCCATAAACCGGGCCTAAATTACCATTTTCATCCGCCCATTCGTCCCAGATTGAGACGTTGTTTTCATGCAGGTAGGCAACGTTAGTATCGCCCTGCAAGAACCACAGCAACTCATGAATGATCGAGCGTAAATGGCAGCGTTTAGTCGTAACCAGCGGGAACCCTTCCTGCAGATTAAAACGCATCTGATGACCAAAAATGGAAAGCGTTCCGGTTCCGGTGCGGTCGTTTTTCTGTGTGCCTTCATCCAGCACTTTTTGCATCAGTTCTAAATACTGTTTCATGGTTCCTCAGGAAACGTGTTGCTGTGGGCTGCGGCGGTACGCCCAAACCATCATAATAATGCCTGCGACAATCATCGGGATAGAGAGGATCTGCCCCATGCTGATGTACTGTACCCAGGTGCCGGTAAACTGCGCATCCGGCTGGCGGAAGAATTCAACAATAATACGAAACGCGCCATAACCAATCAGGAACAGACCGGATACCGAACCCATCGGGCGTGGTTTGCGAATGTACAAGTTCAGAATGATAAACAGCACAACGCCTTCCAGCGCCATCTCATAAAGCTGTGAGGCGTGGCGTGGCAGCGAGCCGTAGGTATCAAAAATAGACTGCCATTGCGGGTTAGTTTGCAGCAGTAAAATATCTTCGGTACGGGAGCCCGGGAACAGCATGGCGTACTTGAAGTTCGGGTCAACGCGTCCCCACAGCTCACCGTTGATAAAGTTGCCCAGACGCCCAGCACCCAGGCCAAACGGAATCAGCGGGGCAATGAAATCAGAAACCTGGAAGAACGAACGCTTAGTGCGTTTGGCGAAGATAATCATCACCAGGATCACACCGATAAGTCCACCGTGGAAGGACATACCGCCGTCCCAGACGCGGAACAGATACAGGGGATTATCGAGGAATAACGGGAAGTTATAGAACAGTACGTAACCAATACGCCCACCGAGGAAAACCCCGAGGAAGCCCGCATACAGTAAGTTTTCTACTTCATTTTTGGTCCAGCCACTGCCCGGACGATTCGCGCGGCGCGTCGCCAGCCACATCGCGAAAATAAACCCCACCAAATACATTAAGCCGTACCAGTGAAGCGCGACGGGTCCGATTGAGAAAATGACCGGATCGAAATCCGGAAAATGCAGATAGCTACTGGTCATCTGTCACCACAAGTTCTTGTTATTTCGCTGAAGTCAGACAGCAATTGATAAGCGCGCCTGCATAATGCAGGCGCTCCAAAGGTGCGAATGATAGCACAAGGGGTTAGAAGCGGATGCCGGGAAGATGTAAAAGATCTGTATAGGTAATCTCTATCCCCCGTAATACCTGATAGCGCTACGCTTGTCAGACCTACAATCCCCCGCGAATCAAACCCCCCATGCCACGACGCTCCATGAAGGCCGCTACCTGATGGCGTACTTCTGTTGCCATCTGTGCCTCCAGGCTGCGCTGCGCCAGCGTTTGCGCCTCATCAAAATCGATATGACGCAGCAGATATTTTACGCGAGCGACAGAACGACCGTTCATCGACAAATGACGGAAACCGAGACCGATCAGAATAGCCACGCACATCGGGTCGCCCGCCATTTCACCACACAGGCGCAAATCGATACCGCTTCTTTCGGCTTCCTGCGCAATCATCGCCAGCGCACGCAACATCCCCGGATGCAGGCTGTCATAAATGCTGGCTACCCGTGTGTTGTTACGATCGACGGCCAGTATGTACTGGGTAAGGTCGTTGGTTCCGACCGAGATAAAGTCTATCCGGTTTGTCAGATGCGGCAGCATGAACACCATCGACGGAACTTCCAGCATAATGCCTATGCGCGGTTTCGGGATCGCGTAACCGATCATCTCCTCCACTTCGCGTCCGGCGCGTTCAATCAAACGTCGCGCTTCGTCCACTTCATCGATGCTGGTTACCATCGGCAGCAAAATGCTCAGGTTTCCGGTTGCCGCATTCGCACGCAGCATAGCGCGAACCTGGATCAAAAAGATCTCCGGCTGATCGAGCGTTATGCGGATCCCTCGCCAGCCAAGGCACGGGTTCTCTTCACTGATCGGCATATAGGGCAGCTGTTTATCGGCGCCGACATCCAGCGTACGCAGGGTCACCGGCTTGTCGTTAAACATTTGCAGCATCCCCTGATACTGCGCAACCTGTTCTTCTTCCGAAGGAAATCCGCTTTGCAGCATGAACGGGATTTCGGTGCGATAGAGGCCAATGCCGTCGATTCGGCTACCCAGCTTTTCTTCATGTTCCGGGCTGAGACCCGCATTGAGCATCACCTTCACGCGCTCGCCGCTTTTCAGCTGTGCTGGCTGGTTGACGTCGTCTTCCGCCAGGCGGCTCAGCTCAATTTCTTCACTGATAAGACGCTGGTATTCCTGGATCAATACCGGTTCCGGATCGACCAGCAGTTCACCGCGATAACCGTCCACCACCAGCGTACGGCGATGCAGCACCGACGGCTGGATATCGGCCCCCATAACGGTAGGGATACCCAGCGCACGCACCATAATTGCCGCATGAGAGTTGGCTGCGCCGTCCCGGACAACCACGCCAACTAACCGGTCCTGAGGAAGCTCCGCCAGCGTGGTTGCTGAAAGTTCATCCGCCACCAGCACAAAGCGTTCCGGCCAGGCATTCGGCCCCTGGATAGAGTCATCAAGGTGGAACAGCAGACGCTGGCCCAGCGCGCGTAAATCTCCGGCCCGCTCTTTGAGGTAGTTATCGCTCAGCGCGGCGAACTGTTCGGCAAACTTTTCGATGATCGTTTTAACCGCCCACTCGGCCACCGAACCGTTATCCACTTCCGCAAACAGCTCGCGGCGCAGACGGGTATCGGAAAGCAAGTGCGAGTAAAGATCAAAGATCGCCGCCGTTTCTTTCTGCGCCCCAGCGGTAAAACGCTTGCTGTAGCGGCGGAATTCGTTCGCCGCCTCTTCCAGCGCACCAGTCAGTCGCTCGCGTTCAAGCACTGGATCCAGCGTTGAAGCCTGGTAGACCTGTTCCATCAACGGCAGCGTCGCATCCTGCCAACCTTCGGCTATTGCCACACCGGGAGCGGCAGGCAGCGCACGGATGCGCGTTTGACGGTACTGGCCGAACAGCGCGTTTAGCTGCGACTGCGAAAGTATGGCCGCCATTTGCGTGGCGAGCGTGACGAGGAAAGACTCTTCACTTTCATCGTACTGACGCAGTTCACGCTGCTGCACCACCAGCACACCTAAAAGCTGGCGACGCTGAATGATCGGTACGCCTAAGAATGCACGAAAACGCTCTTCTTTTACCGAAGGAATGTATTTAAAGCTGGGATGTTTTTGCGCATCGGCGAGGTTGATAGGTTCCGCCAGCCTGCCAACCAGGCCAACGATACCTTCATCAAACGCGAGTGCGACAGTGCGACCACGTGGTTTTTTTAGTCCCCGGGTCGCCATGAGGTAATAACAACGTCGATCGTGATCGGCCAGATAAACCGAACAGACCTCTGTATCCATCGCAAGACAGATGTCGGTAACCAGTATATTCAGCGCTTCGTTCAGACGCGGAGCACTGGCCACCTTTTCGACTATTTCGCGCAGGCGGGTGAGCATAATTTGCGTAGCTTAACCTCTTTTACGTCTGTACGCAGGTGCGCTTTGCGGTTTAGGAGTGCTCTCCTGAAGCGCCATGACAACACTTGCGAATTCTTTCATCACCCTGCGATAGACATCGCGTTTAAATGACACCACCTGTCGAACCGGATACCAGTAACTCACCCAGCGCCAGCCGTCGAACTCAGGTGTACTGCTGGTTTGCATATTGATTTCAGCATCGCTGCTGACCAATTGCAGAAGAAACCATTTTTGTTTCTGGCCGATACAAACCGGCTTTGTGTCCCAACGCACCAAACGTTTCGGTAACTTGTAACGCAACCAGTTACGAGTAGAAGCAAGGATCCGTACATCTTTACGACTGAGACCCACTTCTTCAAAGAGTTCCCGGTACATCGCCTGCTCTGCTGTCTCTCCTGCATTGATCCCACCTTGTGGGAATTGCCAGGAGTGCTGACCAAATCGCCGGGCCCACATGACCTGCCCCTGGCGGTTACAAATTACTATCCCTACATTCGGGCGGTAGCCATCGTCATCAATCACCGGACTACCTCAACATAAACCTTATATACAAACGATTGTTTCACACTCCTGAGGGGCGGTAAACCACTCTGTTAAGGGTGCGATATTCTAATAACAATTGAATAACTCACAGTTAAAGGCCGAGTTATAAACAGAAGAAGGGCAAGCAAGGCGATTTTATTCACCTTTTCTGTGGATATAGTTGTGAAGAAGTACGGAATTACTATGGGAAAACCCAGAACAGTCCGAATAAGACATTCGTCACATATCAAAAATACTCTTATACATTCATAAAGTTAAAACCGATCCACGCAGATAAACACACAGAAATGTGATGTGCATCACGCATACGATCTTCACGCTGATGAAAGATCGACCAGCGTTGGTTTTATCCACAGATTATGCCAATAAGTTAGGCACAATTTGTGTGAAAATTCGATTTTCGTCGCACGTCAAGGCTGTAAATTGAAACAGTAGTGGGGGTTTTTCACAGTTATCCCATCTTTCTGTGGATAACATGGTGTAAGATCCTGTTCATTGTCAGTGACCAGAATTGGAAAACCCGCTTCGCTGTTGCGCAACTCTGCGAACGTGAATCTAAAAACCAATATAAATCATAGAATTGAATAAAGCATGTGGAAAAAGATAAACTCTGTCCATACGGTATAAAATCACTGCTCATTTTTTCACCTAAGGGTTAACCCGATGCCAGAACTCCGTCCGTTGCTTTCTCCCCCTGAATCTGAAGCCCAGTTGCTGAGCCAGGCACGGCAGCTTTCGGGCTACGCGTTAGGAGAATTAGCGGCAATGGCGGGAATCATTACGCCGAAGGATCTTAAGCGCGATAAAGGCTGGATTGGCGTCCTGCTGGAAATCTGGCTCGGTGCCAGCGCGGGCAGTAAACCAGAGCAGGATTTTGCGGCGCTGGGCGTGGAGCTGAAAACGATCCCTGTGGACAGTCTTGGCAGACCGCTGGAAACCACCTTTGTGTGTGTGGCGCCGTTAACCGGCAATACCGGCGTCACCTGGGAAACCAGCCATGTACGGCACAAACTCAAACGTGTTCTGTGGATCCCGGTAGAAGGCGAACGCAGCATCCCTCTGGCTGAGCGCCGCGTCGGCTCTCCCCTGCTGTGGAGCCCGAATGAAGAAGAAGACCGGCAATTGCGTCTGGACTGGGAAGAGTTAATGGACATGATTGTGTTAGGTCATGTCGAACGCATCACCGCTCGCCATGGGGAAGTACTGCAACTGCGTCCTAAAGCCGCCAACGCCCGCGCGCTTACCGAGGCCATTGGCGCCAACGGCGAACCCATCCTGACCCTGCCACGCGGCTTTTACCTGAAAAAGAACTTCACCCGCGCATTGCTTGAGCGACATTTCTTGTTCCAGGCGCAATAGGCACCGTCCGGCCTTTCACCCGCCGCGTTACGGGCCTATAATTACCGCTTCTTTTTTTTGGCAGGACTTTGTTCGATGTTATTTGCATGGATAACCGATCCTAACGCCTGGCTTGCGCTCGGTACGCTGACGCTGCTGGAGATCGTTCTTGGGATCGACAATATTATTTTCCTTTCTCTGGTTGTAGCCAAACTCCCGACAGCGCAACGCAATCATGCCCGACGTATTGGGCTGGCGGCGGCGATGATCATGCGTCTGGCACTGCTGGCTTCTATCGCCTGGGTAACGCGGCTGACAAACCCGTTATTCGAGCTGTTTGGCGAGGCGATATCAGCACGCGACCTGATCCTTCTGCTGGGGGGATTGTTCCTGATCTGGAAAGCCAGTAAAGAGATCCACGAATCCATTGAAGGTGAGGAAGAAGGTCTGAAAACTCGCGTATCCTCTTTTCTGGGTGCGATTGTACAGATCATGTTGTTAGACATTATCTTCAGTCTGGATTCCGTGATTACTGCGGTAGGCTTGTCCGATCATCTGTTTATCATGATGGCGGCGGTGGTGATTGCCGTAGGCGTCATGATGTTTGCTGCTCGCCCGATTGGTGAGTTTGTCGATCGCCACCCTTCGGTAAAAATGCTGGCGCTCTCGTTTCTGATTCTGGTCGGTTTTACGCTGATTCTGGAAAGTTTCGACGTCCACGTTCCGAAAGGATATATCTATTTCGCCATGTTCTTCTCTATCGCGGTAGAGACCCTGAACCTGTGGCGTAATAAAAAAAATCCGCTCTGATGAAATCCATCGCTCCCCGCAAGGGGAGCGAATGCCAGCCACACCTACCCCTTCTCACAGTTTAAGATTTTACTGCTTTCACCCTGCACAACTTCGCGTTATTACTAAACTATTGTCAGACGCAGGCCATGTGAGGATAAGCAGATGAAAAAATGGGCAGTTTTGATTTCCGCCGTAGGACTGGCTTTTGCCGTTTCCGGATGCAGCAGCGATTATGTAATGGCGACAAAAGATGGTCGAATGATCCTGACCGATGGAAAACCAGAAATTGACGATGATACCGGTCTGGTGAGCTATCACGACCAGCAGGGCAATGCGATGCAGATTAACCGCGATGATGTGTCTCAAATCATTGAACGCTGATGGTTGAGGTCAGCAGCGCGCTGGCCTTAACAATTTTACTTCCCTTTTTCTCTTCCCTCAGCCATTTTTATAATCCTTATGTCGTGATTATAAAAAGGAAACGGCTATGCAATATCACCGTATACCCCACAGCTCGCTGGAAGTCAGTACACTGGGGCTGGGCACAATGACGTTTGGTGAACAAAACAGCGAAGCCGACGCACATGCACAGCTCGATTATGCCGTAGCACAGGGCATTAATTTGATCGACGTTGCCGAGATGTATCCGGTACCGCCGCGTCCTGAAACCCAGGGTCTCACCGAAACCTACGTAGGTAACTGGCTAGCCAAACACGGCAGCCGCGAAAAGCTGATCGTTGCTTCTAAGGTCAGCGGACCATCACGTAACAACGACAGCGGCATTCGACCGAATCAGGCGCTGGACCGTAAAAATATCCGTGAAGCGCTGCACGACAGCCTGAAAAGACTAAAAACCGATTATCTGGATCTGTATCAGGTTCACTGGCCGCAGCGCCCGACCAACTGTTTTGGTAAGTTAGGCTACAGCTGGACAGACTCCGCGCCGGTCGTTTCCCTTCTCGATACCCTGGACGCGCTGGCCGAGTTTCAGCGCGCCGGGAAAATTCGCTACATCGGCGTTTCTAATGAAACCGCGTTTGGCGTAATGCGCTATCTGCACCTGGCGGACAAACACGATCTGCCACGCATCGCCACCATCCAGAACCCCTACAGCCTGCTGAACCGCAGCTTTGAGGTTGGACTGGCTGAAGTGAGCCAGTATGAAGGCGTTGAGCTGCTGGCTTACTCTTGCCTGGGCTTCGGTACGTTAACCGGGAAATACCTGAACGGCGCGAAACCTGCCGGTGCACGCAATACGTTGTTTAGCCGTTTCACGCGCTACAGCGGCGAGCAGACGCAGAAAGCCGTTGCGGCCTATGTGGATATCGCGAAACGCCATAATCTGGATCCCGCGCAAATGGCGCTGGCATTCGTGCGTCGTCAGCCGTTTGTCGCCAGCACTTTGCTGGGCGCCACGACGATGGAGCAGCTAAAAACCAACGTTGAAAGTCTGCATCTGGAGTTGAGCGAAGAAGTACTGGCAGAGATTGAAGCGGTGCATCAGGTGTATACCTATCCTGCACCGTAACAGTTAGCGCCTGATGGCGCTACGCTTATCAGGCCTACAGACAACTTCCCTGTAGGCCTGATACGGCAACAGCATACAACAGACTAATGGCGGCGCTGCCAAATCCACAGCGCCGCAATCGCCAGCGCAAACAGCGCACCAAATCCAATACCAATCGCAACAGCCGGGATCCCCACCAGCACCGCCAGTGAGTAAATACCGAGCATCAACAGCATCGCGCTGTTTTCACCCAGGTTTTGTACCGCTATCGCATTACCTGCGCCGACGCTTTTCTTACCCCGTTCCTGCAGCAACGCATTCAGCGGCACCACAAAGAAGCCACCCGACACGCCGATAAGCATCAGCAATGCGTAGGCCGGAAGCAGCGAATGTTGAAGAGAGAAAATCAGCACCACGACGCCAATCAGGATCCCCGCAGGCATACAGCGCGAAACGGTTTCCAGCGTTACCAGCTTCGCTGCCGCACCCGCACCGACCACAATCCCGATCGCTACCATGGCATTGAGGTAGGTCGGCGTGGCGTTATCGGTGATGCCGAGCGCCACCGGGACCCACAGCACCAGCAGAAAACGCAGCGTAACGCCCGCGCCCCAAAAAAGGCTGGTTCCCACCAACGAGAAGCGTGTTTCACCGTTGCGCCACAACGATGAAGCCGCACAGAAGAATCTGCGCGTCATTTTCCCCAGATGCCAGGACTGGCCAGGACGAGCCGCGGCCAGTTTCGGGATATACAGGTTAGCCACCACCGCGCCAGCATAGGCCAGGGCACAGGCAGAAAGCGCGGCAATTACGTGCCAGTCGGCCAGAACGCCGCCGGCGACAGAACCGAGCAAAATCGCGGCAATGGTGGAGGCTTCCATCAGGCCGTTAGCCTTCACCAGTTTGTCGCCAGTAGTCAGTTCACCGAGAATGCCATACTTGGCTGGTGAATACGCCGCCGCGCCGATTCCCACCAGCGTATACCCAAGAAACGGATTAATGCCGAAGCAAATACTCGCCGCGCCCAGCAATTTCAGAGCGTTCGCGAACATCATCACTCTGCCTTTGGCAAAGCTATCCGCCACCTGTCCCACAAAGGGGGCAAAAAGGATGTAAGCGCCCACAAACACCATTTGCAGGATCGGCTGACTCCAGTCCGGATAAAATTGCTCCTTCAGCAACGCCAGCGTAGCAAACAGCAACGCGTTATCGCCAAACGCCGACAGAAACTGTGCGGCGATAACGGACATCATCCCTTTGGACCAGATTGAAGTGTTAGTGTGCACTGACTCACTCATGTTGTTTTTCCGGCTCATCGACCCAGCTTTTCAGCGTAACAAAATCCGGCTTACCGCTGCCGAGTAATGGGAGTTGCTTCAGGTGGCGAATATCACGCGGTACAGCGAGTTCAGGTACGCCGTGCGCCCGCGCATACTGCTGTAGTTTTTCACGCGTAAGTTCGCTATCGGTAGTGAACAGCACCAGCGCCTCACCTTTGCTGGCATCACTCTTGATCGCCGTGGCGTGCATTTTGTCTGCAGATACCGCCAACGCAAGTTGCTCAACCATTTCCAGCGAAACCATCTCTCCGGCAATTTTAGCGAAACGCTTAGCGCGCCCCTGAATCTGTACAAAGCCGTTTTCATCAAAGCGCACGATGTCTCCGGTGTCATACCAGCCGCGCTCAATCTCACCTTGCGCATTCTCTGCCGTCGGCACTTCCAGCACGCCAGGTTTTTCAACGCTCAAATAGCCGCTCATAATATTAGGGCCTTTCAGCTGTAAACGCCCACCGTCCTCAATTCCCGGAACAGCCAACAGTCGAGCATCCATACCAGGCAAGATGCGCCCTACCGTTCCCGATTTTGCCGCCATTGGTACGTTAATCGACACAACCGGCGCACATTCCGTCACGCCATAGCCTTCAAGAACGCGCAGGCCAAATTTCTCCTGCCACAGCTGCTTTGTGCTGTCCTGAAGTTTTTCCGCTCCCGCCACCACGTAGCGCAGGCGGTGGAAATCGTACGGATGCGCAAAACGCGCGTAGTTGCCGAGGAACGTTGAGGTACCAAACAACACGGTGCAGTTCCGGTCGTATACCAGCTCTGGCACAATGCGGTAATGCAGCGGGCTGGGATAAAGAAACACTTCTGCGCCAGTCAGTAGCGGCGTGAATAATCCCACCGTCAGGCCAAAGGAGTGGAACAGCGGCAGCGCCGACATAAAACGGTCATCGGCAGTGAAATCGGCAATCGTTTTGATCTGCTCAACGTTCGCCAGAATGCTTTTATGACTGTGGACCACACCTTTCGGATGGCCTTCTGAACCGGAGGTAAAGAGGATCACCGCAGCGTCTTCAGGCTGCTGCTTCACCTGCGCCAGATGAGGTGCCAGCAGATGTGAGAAAATCCATAGCTTATCGCTAAAGGTCACATCAGCTTTTAAGTCTTCCAGATAAACCCAGCGCACCTGGGTGAGCTGTTCCGGTAAATGCCAAAGTTTGCCTTTATCGAGAAACTGTCGGGAAGTGAAGATCGTTTTGACTTCAGACGCAGTTATGGCGCTGGTTAATCCTTTCACGCCCGCGGTGTAGTTCATCATGGCCGGAATGCGTCGACGTGCAATGGCGCCAAAAATGACCGCCGCGCTGATCCCCGCGTTTGGCAGCATCAGGCCGATTTTTTCACCTTCGACGCTGTATTTTTCCAGAATACGGGCCACAAAGAGCGTCTTTGTCAGCAGTTTGCGGTAGCTGTCCGGGGTAAAGTTGACATCTTCAATGCAGTTTTTGCCTGCGCCAAAACGGTATTTCGCCGCCAGCAGCGACTCGTATAGCGTTTCACGCGGACGAACCGCCATGCGTGCTTCCATCATAATTTGATGCAGCATCTCTCCGGCGATTTTGCGGCGATCGCGAGCTCGCGGTGCTTCCGGCATCGGCAGTTGTGTCGGCGGTAGAATGTGTAAGCGGATGCGCGGGAAGAATCGCTGTTTAACCAAACCTTTCAGGCGGCTAAAGCGGGAAAGCTCTGCGCCCTCAATGCGCACAGGAACCACCGTCGCCCCAGACTTTGCGGCGACAAACCCCGCGCCGTCATAAATTTTCATTAACGAACCGGAGGTAGAAATTCGTCCTTCCGGGAAAATAACCACCGGACGGCCCTGTTCGACCAGACGAACCAGATGTTTAATCGACATCGGTTTGGTTGGATCTAACGGTACGAAATCAATCAGCGGGGTTAGCCAGCGCATATACCATTGCTGGCTGATCGAAGTGTAAACAGCGAAGACGGGACGAATCGGTAAAAAGAGCGCCAACAAAATGCCGTCTATAAATGAGACATGGTTGGGAGTGATTAGAACGCGTTCTCCCTGTAGCGCGCTGACATCGCCCGTGACGCGAACGCGGAAAAGCACGCGAAACAGATTACGAAAAAAGCCAAATAGCATCTCAACTCCCTGTGCCATTAATTATATAAACATCAATGGTGGGAGAGTATACGAGTTGGGGAATGGGCGCGACAGGTAACTGGTAAATACAATCCGAAAAAAAACCTGCGCATCCGCGCAGGTTGGTGCAAGAGACAGGTACGAAGTGCGTACCGAATAATCTCACCAATCAATACCTCTGGGATCTTGATTGTGGTCGTCAGCAGCCAGATACGCCAGTGCGAAAACGCAAAGGAATGAACCCAAATGCAACGAGTTGTGTAAATTATCGGTTACTGTTACAGATAGGCTGAAGGTAAAAAAAAACCTGCGCATCTGCGCAGGCTGGTGTAATTCTAGTGATCAACCCGAAAGTTGATTTCACCTATCAATACCTCTGGGATCTCAACTCTAGCAATCTGCTCAGTTCCCTCACCAGCGAACAATCGCAACAGCACATCGCAAAGTGTAAGCAAAAATTAGCATTTTCTATTTTCTGTCTTACTTCGCTCGTGTGCGCTCACATTTGCGACGTTCTGACAGGCAATCTGCTTGAACAGCCAGCCATTTTCCGTAACACTGACGGAATGTAAGCGTTTACCCACAACAGGTACTATCATGGCGACCATAAAGGATGTAGCCCGACTAGCTGGTGTATCAGTCGCCACCGTTTCTCGAGTGATTAATGATTCCCCTAAAGCCAGCGAAGCATCGCGTCTGGCCGTAACAAGTGCAATGGAATCACTCAGCTACCACCCCAACGCCAATGCGCGTGCGCTGGCACAACAATCCACAGAGACCATCGGTCTGGTGGTGGGAGATGTGTCCGATCCATTCTTTGGGGCAATGGTTAAAGCTGTCGAGCAGGTGGCCTATAACACCGGTAATTTTTTACTGATTGGTAACGGCTACCATAACGAACAGAAGGAACGACAGGCGATTGAACAGCTCATTCGCCACCGCTGCGCAGCCCTTGTTGTCCACGCAAAAATTATCCCGGATGCTGAGCTGGCATCACTCATGAAGCAAATCCCCGGCATGGTATTGATTAACCGAATTCTGCCGGGATTCGAACAACGCTGCGTTGCCCTTGATGACCGTTTCGGCGCCTGGCTCGCGACCCGACACCTCATTCAACAAGGCCATACGCGCATTGGCTATCTGTGCTCCAATCACACGATTTCAGATGCGGAAGATCGTCTGCAAGGCTATTACGACGCGCTGGCAGAGAGCAATATTCCTGTCAGCGATCGCCTGGTAACGTTTGGTGAACCGGATGAAAGCGGCGGTGAACAGGCTATGACCGAGTTACTTGGCCGTGGCAAAAACTTCACTGCGGTAGCCTGCTACAACGACTCAATGGCGGCTGGTGCCATGGGCGTATTGAATGATAACGGCATTGATGTGCCGGGAGAAATCTCGCTGATTGGTTTTGATGATGTGCTGGTTTCCCGCTACGTGCGCCCGCGTCTGACCACGGTGCGCTACCCGATCGTGACGATGGCAACCCAGGCTGCCGAACTGGCGCTCGCGCTGGCGGAGAAGCGTCCCGTGCCTGAAATTACCCACGTTTTTAACCCAACTCTGGTGCGTCGCCATTCCGTTTCGACGCTGACAGAGCCGGGGAATTCATCGTCAAACGATTAACCAGGATAGCGTTATGACTACGATGTTGGACGTTTCACGACACGCAGGCGTCTCAAAAGCGACCGTTTCGCGCGTACTGAATGGCACGGGTCAGGTAAAAGAGAGCACGCGCCAGAAAGTGTTTAAGGCCATGCAGGCACTTGATTATCGGCCTAATTTTTTAGCGCGCTCTTTGGCAAACCGCACCAGCAACAGCATTGGTCTGGTAGTTTCCACATTTGATGGATTCTACTTTGGCCGCCTGCTGCAACAGGCTTCACGCCAGACGGAATCTCACGGCAAGCAGTTGATCGTCACCGACGGCCACGACACACCAGAGCGTGAGCAGGAAGCCGTGCAAATGCTGGCGGACAGGCAGTGCGACGCCATTATTCTCTATACCCGCTATATGAGTGAAAAGGCGATTATGTCGTTGATGAACAGCATTGCTATGCCCTTGCTGGTCATCAACCGTGATGTCAGCCAGGCCCGCGATCGCGCAATTTTCTTTGAACAGGAAGACGCGGCCTATCAGGCGGTCAATTATCTGATCTCCCAGGGCCATAGCGATATTGCTTGTATCACTGTGCCAGGCCATACGCCTACCGGTAAATCACGCCTGATGGGGTATCGTAAAGCGCTGGAAAAAAACGATATTCCCTGGGATCCCGATAAGGTCAAATACGGCGACTCCACGATGACGCGAGGCTATGAGGCCTGCCGTGAACTGCTGGAGGAAGGGGTGAAATTTAGCGCCCTGTTCGCCTGTAACGATGACATGGCATTAGGCGCATCAAAAGCGTTACATCAGGCCGGGCTGAGGATCCCAACGGACGTCTCACTGTTTGGTTTTGATGATGCGCCCAGCGCCAAATGGCTGGAGCCGGGGCTGTCTACCGTATATCTACCGATTGATACAATGATAACCACGGCAATCGACCAGGCTATCCGGCTGGCCAACGGCGAGAGCGTCGAGCCCATCCCACCGTTTACCGGCAAACTGGTACTACGTGATTCGGTGACGACGGGGCCGTATTACAAATAACGTGCCGGATGGCGGCGCAAGCGCCTTATCCGGCCTACATCCCCGTAGGCCCGATAAGCGCAGCGCCATCGGGCATTCCCTCAGATAAGCTCCAGCGCTAACAGCTCATCAATGGTCTGGCGACGGCGAATCAGCCGCGCCACGCCGTTATCGAACAAAACTTCCGGCAGCAGCGGGCGGCTATTGTAATTTGACGACATTGACGCGCCGTACGCCCCGGTATCATGCAGCACCAGATAATCGCCCGGCACCACCGCAGGCAACAGTCGGGTTTCCACATTTCCGCCCTCCTGCTGGGTAAACACATCGCCAGATTCGCACAGCGGCCCGGCTACCACGGTTTCCCGTTGCAGGGTGTGTTCCAGAGAGCGACCATCCCCTGCCAGCGCTGAGATATGGTGATAACTACCGTACATGGCCGGGCGCATTAGATCGTTGAAGCCCGCATCGATCAGCACAAAGTGGCGGCTACCCATCTCTTTTACGCTACGCACCTGCGCCACTAACACGCCAGCTTCCGCGACCAGAAAACGGCCTGGCTCTATCTCAAGTGCGACCGGGTGGCCCAGGTGTTTAGCAATCTGTTCACGCGCAGCGTTCCACAATCCAAAGTAGTGATCGGTATCGATCGCCTCTTCACCTTCGCGATACGGGATTGATAAACCACCGCCCGCGGAGATCGCCTCCAGATCCTGACCAAATTCAACCACCTGGCGCACCATTGCGCCGCACACCTGCTCCAGATGGCCGTAGTCTACGCCGGAGCCGATATGCATATGAATCCCCACCAGCTTTAGCTTATAGCGCTGAATCACCTCCAGCGCCGCCGGTAGATCGCTATACCAGATCCCGTGCTTGCTGTTTTCACCGCCGGTATTGGTTTTCTGACTGTGCCCATGCCCAAAGCCAGGGTTTACGCGCAGCCACACGCGATGGCCCGGCGAGACCTGACCCAGTTGTTCCAGCATATCCACCGACCCGGCATTTACCGGAATGCTCAATTCATGCACCCGCGCGAGCGTCGCTTCATCAATCATATCGGCGGTAAAGACTATCTCATCTTTCCCAGGTACAAAGCCTGCCGCCAGCGCACGTTCAATTTCGCCAAGCGAGACGGAATCAACCTTCACGCCCTGCTCGCGCATCAGACGCAAAATATGAATATTCGAACATGCCTTCTGAGCAAAACGCACCACGTCAAACTGACTCAGCTTAGCAATCTGGGCGCGAATAATCTGCGCATCATAGACCCACACCGGGCAGCCGAATTCGGCAGGCAAGCGCAGCAGGTTGTCGGCGGTCAGGTCAGTGTCAGTACTATTGAGTGGGCGTGGCATGGTGTGCTCCGGTATTGGCTTTTTTATGATTACGCCACAGCCCGAAAAGAATAAAAAATATCGTTTTATCGTGAGTCTATGCAAAAATGATATGGATTGATTCATTCGAGGATTGCCCATGCCCGCCGTTAACCTGCGACACATTGAAATTTTTCACGCCATCATGACGGCAGGCAATCTGACAGAAGCCGCGCGCATGCTACATACCTCGCAGCCCACCGTCAGCCGGGAACTGGCCCGATTCGAGAAAGTGCTGGGATTAACGCTGTTTGAACGCACGCGTGGCCGACTGCACCCAACCGTGCAAGGGTTACGTCTGTTTGAAGAGGTGCAACGTTCGTGGTATGGCCTTGATAGAATTGTGAGCGCCGCCGAAAGCCTGCGTGAGTTTCGCCAGGGCGAATTGTCGATTGTTTGCCTGCCGGTATTCTCACAGTCTTTTTTACCGCCGTTGCTGCAGCCATTCCTCGCACGCTATCCACAGGTCAATATTCAGATAGTGCCGCAGGAGTCACCGCTGCTGGAAGAGTGGCTGTCGGCGCAGCGCCACGATCTGGGGTTAACGGAAACGCTGCATACGCCTGCCGGAACGAAACGCACCGAATTGCTGGCGCTGGATGAAGTGTGCGTGCTGCCGCAGGGCCATCCGCTGACTAAGAAAGCGGTGTTAACGCCGCAGGATTTTCAGGGAGAAAACTACATCAGCCTGTCGCGCACCGACAGCTACCGTCAGCTACTGGATACACTGTTTAATGAGCACCAGGTGAAGCGCCGCATGGTGATTGAAACCCATAGCGCTGCTTCAATTTGTGCAATGGTGCGGGCGGGCGTTGGGATCTCGGTGGTAAACCCACTGACCGCGCTGGATTACGCCAGCAGCGGAGTCGTTATCCGCCGCTTCAGTATTTCGGTACCCTTTACAGTCAGCCTGATTCACCCACTTCATCGCCCCGCCTCGGCGCTGGTTGATGCTTTTACGGCACATCTGCAGGCCCATCTACCGAGGCTTATTGACCCGCTGGAGGCTATTTTGCATCCACAGCCGAAAGCATAAACGCCACCGCATCTTGCGCATGAATTGCCGCGGTGTCGAAAACCGGTAGTGGGCTTAGCTCGGTGGGAACCAGCAGACCAATCTCGGTACAGCCAAAGATCACCCCTTGCGCCCCCTGTTTCGCCAGTTGGTCGATGACGCCCAGGTAATAATCGCGGGAAGCCTCGCTGAATTCACCGAGACACAGCTCGTCGAAAATAATCTGGTTTATTTTCTGACGATCATCAGCTTCAGGGATCAGCGTGCTAATGCCAAATTCAGTCTGTAAACGCCCGCGGTAAAAATCCTGCTCCATGGTGTAACGCGTACCCAGTAGCGCCACGTTGCTCATTTGCTGCTTTTGTATCGCCCGCCCCGTCGCGTCGGCAATATGCAGAAACGGCACATCACAGGCGCTTTCAATCGCCTCAGCAACTTTGTGCATGGTGTTGGTACACAGCACAATTCCTTGCGCCCCGGCTTGCTGTAGCCCTGTGGCGGCCTGCGCGAGGATCTCACCGGCTCGCTGCCAGTCACCGCTTGACTGACAGGCTTCAATCTCGTGAAAATCCACGCTGTGCAACAGAATCTGTGCCGAATGCAGTCCACCCAGACGCTGTTTTACCCCTTCATTAATGAGTCGATAATAAGGAATGGTAGATTCCCAGCTCATACCGCCTAACAGACCGATCGTTTTCATCATTTCCCCTGACTCGTTGTTGTCTCTCCAGTGAAACAAAGATGTGATCAACTTTCCACATCTGTTGGCGTGCATTTCTTTTTTTAATTTTCTGATATAGCTTTAATGAAACATTGTTTTAATTAATTACAGGAAGGCCGGATGTTTATTTTTCACAAAGAGACCACGCTTGACGATCTGGGCAATGGCGTTACCCGGCGCATTCTTGCTCACGGCGGTAACATGATGGCGGTTGAGGTGAACTTCGAGCAAGGCGCAATCGGCCCGATGCACAATCATCCGCACGAGCAGTTGACTTACGTGTTGTCCGGTGAGTTTGAATTTACCATTGGCGAAGAGAAACATATCGTTAGGGCGGGCGATACCCTGTATAAACAGCCCAACATTATGCATGGCTGCGTCTGCTTAAAACCGGGAACGCTGCTGGATACCTTTACCCCAATTCGCGAAGATTTTCTGCACGGGTAAGGCGCTAATTAAAAAAACCGGGTCGCGTTGACGCTTTCCCGGCCTATAAGAGACTCCACTCGCAGGCCGGATAAGGCTGAACCGCCATCCGGCATGCTTATCTGACTTACACCCCAATATCTCTTAACTTCTCGCCAGCCATCAGCTTACGTTCGATATGCTCCAGCGTGACGTTTTTGGTTTCTGGAATCAGCCAGAACGTAATACCAATAAATACGACGTTCAGCGCAGTATAGAGCCAGAACGTACCGGCGGCGCCAATGCTGTCGAGCAGCGTCAGGAACGTTGCGCCAATGATCATATTCGACACCCAGTTGGTGGTGGTGGAGCAGGTAATACCAAAATCACGGCATTTCAGCGGCTGAATTTCCGAACACAGGATCCACACTACCGGCGCGGCGCTCATCGCATAGCCTGCAATACACATCATCGTCATGCCAACCGACAGCCAAGATAGTCCACTGGAAGCCGTGCCGTTATCAAACTGCATCAGACAATAACCAAGCACCAGCGTCCCGATGGCCATTACGCTGAAACCAATTTTCAGCGCCGGTTTACGTCCTGCTTTGTCGACCGTGAAGACGGCAATAAAGGTGGCGAACATAAACGTTAAGCCAACTACCAGCGTGGCAATCATCTGCTGCTCTGTGGTGGTAAAACCCGCCATTTTAAAAATGCGCGGCGCGTAGTACATGATGATGTTCATCCCGGTGAACTGCTGCATCGCCTGCAGTAACATTCCGAGGAAAACCGCACGACGCACGTTACGGTTAATTTTAAACAGCGCCCAACCACCCTGCTTCAGCTTCAGGCTTTCACGGATTTCGTTCAGCTCATCGCGGGCTTTTTCTGACGTATCGCGCAACATGCGCAGTACTTCTTCAGCTTCGATGTGGCGACCTTTCTCCGCCAGCCAGCGCGGGCTATTGGGCAAGAAAACAACCAGAATAATCAGCAATACAGCCGGAAGCGCCAGCACGCCAAGCATAGCGCGCCAGTTACCGCTGTAGCTGAACGCGGTATCGGACAAAAAGGCCAGAACGATACCCAGCGTCACCATCAGCTGATACATACTGATCATCTTGCCACGCACGTTTTCGCTGGCCATTTCGGAGAGATAGAGCGGTGCGGTGTAAGACGCGATCCCCACCGCTACGCCCAGTACCACGCGGGCAAAAATGAGCATTTCTACGCTGGAGGCAAACGCCGAGCCCAGAGATCCGACGACGAAAAGGATCGCGCCCGCCATCAGGCTGTATTTGCGCCCCAGGCGGAATGACAACCAACCGTTAAACAGCGCACCAATTGCCGCACCCAGCATCATGCTGCTTACCACCCACTCCTGCAGGCGGCTGGTCAACACAAAGTGATCGGTGATAAAAGGCAACGCGCCAGCAATCACGCCAATATCCAGGCCGAATAACAACCCTGCGACAGCCGCAGAGATAGAAACAAACATATTCATACGTCGCGTATCGCGCACTGGGCGCGGCGCTAAAGCAGCATCATTATTTATTGAGACCATTTTTTCCTGCCAGATACAGAGTAACCATGCCATTGAAAGTAAGGGATCCCTTGCAGGAAGCGTCAGGCGGGAAACGGCAAAAACATGGATTAAATAGCTACACCACATGGTTATGTGATGGATATTCCAATTTTAAAATTTACCGACAATCACTCAATTAAATTTAATTCATTGATATTAAAGAATATTAAAAACAAT
The DNA here is from genome assembly GCF_030332425.1 of Citrobacter sp. Cpo142. NCBI lineage: Bacteria > Pseudomonadati > Pseudomonadota > Gammaproteobacteria > Enterobacterales > Enterobacteriaceae > Citrobacter > Citrobacter sp. Cpo142. The sequence goes on along the minus strand of NZ_JAOWHW010000127.1, from coordinate 25,831 downwards.
AAATTTATACGCATGAAATTTAATATGGAATAATTTATAACCACAATATGGATTTTAATGATCCGAATATAAAAAAACCCTGCCAGAGGGCAGGGTTTAACGGTTCTGGAAAGCGAATTAACGTGCCAGCCAGCCGCCATCTACTGCAACGGTATAGCCGTTGATATAGTCAGATGCGCTGGACGCCAGGAACACGACAGGCCCCATAAGATCGCTCGGCAGACCCCAACGACCCGCCGGAATACGATCGAGGATTTCTGCGCTACGTTGCTCATCAGCACGCAGCTGTTGAGTGTTATTCGTCGCCATGTAACCCGGTGCAATCGCGTTGACGTTGATGTTATGTTTTGCCCACTCGTTCGCCATCAGACGGGTAACGCCCATTACGCCGCTTTTAGACGCGGTGTAAGACGGCACGCGGATCCCGCCCTGGAAGGAAAGCATAGAGGCGATGTTGATAATTTTGCCGCCGTTACCCTGAGCGATAAAGTGCTTCGCCGCGGCCTGAGACATAAAGAACACGCTCTTAATGTTCAGGTTCATCACGTCATCCCAGTCTTTTTCGCTGAAGTCGATCGCATCGTCACGACGGATAAGACCCGCGTTGTTGACCAGAATATCGATATGGCCGAATTCTGCCACTGCGCGCTCCAGCAGCGCCGGAATACCATCGATTTGACGCAGATCGGCGGTCAGGCTTAAAAAACGGCGGCCCAGTGCGGTCACGCGTTCGATGGTTTCTGTCGGTTCAACAATGTTGATCCCGACGATATCGCAGCCTGCTTCAGCCAGGCCCAGCGCCATACCCTGACCCAGGCCGGTGTCACAACCGGTCACAACGGCGACTTTACCTTCAAGAGAGAATGCATTCAAAATCATTGTAAATCCTTAATTTTTTATAGTGCCCGCCGCAGCAGGCACGGCTGTCGCCCGCAACTAGCGCAGATCTTTTACTGCAACATGGTCCATATCATCAAAGACCTGGTTTTCGCCGACCATGCCCCAAATGAACGTATAAGCTTTTGTGCCGACACCGGAGTGAATAGACCAGCTTGGAGAAATCACCGCCTGCTCGTTGTGCATCACAATATGACGCGTTTCCTGAGGCTGACCCATCATGTGGAAGACGCAGGTATCTTCTTCCATATTGAAGTAGAAATAGACTTCCATACGACGTTCATGGGTATGACACGGCATGGTGTTCCACAGGTTACCCGGTGCCAGTTCAGTAAGACCCATGCTCAACTGGCAGGTTTCCAGAACATCCGGCACAAAGTATTTGTTGATGGTGCGACGATTGCTGGTAAGGTTATCGCCCAGCGTCACTGGCGCAACGTCTGCAGGCGTGACTTTCTTAGTTGGGTAAGTCGAGTGTGCCGGCGCGCAGTTGTAGTAGAATTTCGCCGGTTTCGCCGCATCAATACTGGCGAATACCACTTCTTTTGCCCCTTTTCCGACGTACAGCGCGTCGCGATGACCAATTTCATAGCACTGGCCGTCAACGGTAATCGTGCCCGGGCCGCCGATATTGATCACACCCAGCTCACGACGTTCGAGGAAATAGGTTACGCCCAGCTGTTTGCCGACTTCGCCACCCACAGAGACGGTTTTGGTCACTGGCATAATGCCGCCAACAATGATGCGGTCGATGTGGCTGTAGACCATGGTGTATTCATCTGCGACAAACACTTCTTCGACCAAAAACTCATTACGCAGCCCCTGAGTGTCCAGGGTTTTCGCATGCGCACTATGGATACTTTGTCTTACGTCCACATTTACCTCCAGTGATAAATTGACCGTGAATGCTTAAACGAATAGCAAAACGCTGTTCCGTTTTATCTTATGCGCTCATGATATCCCTCCCTGAATGTGTTTTCAATTATAACTAAAACGTTGTTTCACTTTTTCCGCATCTTATTATCAAAAGTGTAAGTGCGATCACGCTAGCGCATATAAATCGCAAAAATGGTTTCAATAAAATCATTTAAAACAATTAGATAGATAAAAACATAAAAGAACAGGTCATTAGTGGCAGGGATAAGATATTGAAAATACAGCCAGGCTCATACGTCGTTCACACACCTTTTCTAACAAAGTGCGCTATCATTCACATGAAATGAAACAACGTTTTGATATGTTGGTAGGGTTTAGAGTGTATGTTTCTGTAACTGGCCTTGCCCTCCTGTTGGAGGGCTTTTTTATAGATGCAGGAGAAAATCATCAGAAAAGGCGTTTAAGCAGAGAAATCGAAGGGAAATTAGTCTCGTTCGATAGCGAGCGCCACGCCCTGACCGCCACCAATACACAGCGTTGCCAGTCCTTTGTGCGCCCGACGCTTCACCATTTCATGTACCAGTGAAACCAGAATTCGGCAGCCAGATGCGCCAATCGGATGGCCGAGCGCAATAGCCCCGCCGTTCACATTCACCCGCCTTTCATCCCACTCCAGCATTTTCCCAACGGATAATGCCTGCGCAGCGAAGGCCTCATTTGCTTCGATAAGATCAACATCAGCCAGTTGCCAGCCCACACGCTCAAGGCAGCGGCGCGTTGCATACACTGGCGCAATCCCCATGAGCGCGGGATCGACCCCCACGCTGGCAAAGGCGCGAATACGGGCCAGTACAGGTAAGTTCAGTTCCTGCGCCTTGGCCTCACTCATCATCATCACCGCAGCGGCGCCATCGTTGATGGATGACGCGTTACCCGCCGTTACCGAACCGAGCCTGTCAAAGGTAGGATCCAGACGCGCCAGCCCCTCGGCGCTGGCATCGGTACGCGGTTGTTCGTCGGTGTCCACCACGAACGATTGCCCGTTACGCAGCGTTACCACCGGCACGATTTCATCTTTAAATCGTCCGGCATCAATTGCCATCCGCGCTTTGTGCTGCGAGTGCAGCGCGTAGGCATCCTGCAATTCGCGGCTGATGCCGTATTCTCGCGCCAGGTTTTCCGCGGTAACGCCCATGTGATAATCGTTGAAGGCATCCCACAGACCGTCATGTACCAGGCTGTCGACCAGTTGGCTGTTCCCCAGCTCTGCGCCAGTGCGGCTATCGGTAAGGACATGCGGTGCACGGCTCATATTCTCTTGTCCGCCCGCAATCACAATGTCGGCTTCGCCACACTGGATAGCCTGGGTCGCCAGATGCAGCGCTTTCAGACCCGAGCCACAGACATCGTTAATGGTGATGGCGGAAACGGTATTGGGTAGCCCACCATTGATGGCAGACTGACGTGCAGGGTTCTGCCCGGCACCTGCGGTAAGCACCTGTCCGAGGATCACTTCATCCACAGCGTGAACGTCCACGCCCGTGCGCTCCAGTAACGCCTTGACCACCATGCTGCCTAACTCAACGGCAGAGTGGCGCGCCAGCGTCCCCTGGAAGCAGCCAATCGGTGTCCTTAATGCCCCGACGATCACAACCTCTTTCATCACTACCTCAGCGCAAAATAACACCGCAATAGTAGATGATTGTTAAAAATAGTTATCAAGGTTGTTTAAAAACGGTGATTTTTATCACAAAGGAAATTCGTATCACTTATTGGTCATCTGAACGCCACTCTGCTGCAAATGGTCACGCAACCAGCTTCCTGCCACACCAGGCGGTGATTTCTTATTCCACAACAGATCGATAGAGATAGCCTTTGGCCAGCCGGGCAGTTGTAATTGAACCAGTGGTTTTTCTGCCGCAAACTCCTCCACCAACGCACAAGGGAGCGCGCACCAGCCAAATCCCTGAACAGCCATACTCAGCAATAACAGATAGTTAGGAGCAGACCAGACGGGACCGCGCGCCACGTTGGTGCCGCTTTCCAGATAGGTATTCAGACGCAGCTCGCGCCAGGTGTGTAGTTGCTCCCACTGCAGTTTTTCTTGAGCCGCGAGCGGATGCGACGCTGCAACGTATAATCCCATCCAGGTTTGCATCGGCAGACGCGTAACGCCCATGTCGGTCGGGTAATCCTCCCGCGCCTCGATCAACCCCACCTGTGCGCGTCCTTTTTGCAGCAGATCGATCACGTCTTCATCTTCCCCAATCAGGCATTCAAACTCGGTATGGGGAAACTTGCGATCAAACTGCACCATCAACTCTTCCAGCACATCCGGATGCAGCGTGTCAGACAGCACAAAGGTCAGACGCGCCTCAGTTTCACCCGACAGCGAGATCGCCGCCTCATCGAGACGTTCGCTGGCCGTCAGAATAGCCTGCACATAACCCAACACCCGCTTACCTTCTTCGGTCAGCGTTGGCTGGCGGGATGAGCGGTCAAACAGTGCAAAACCAAGATCGGCTTCCAGATGCGCAATGGCCGTACTGATAGTGGACTGGCTTTTACGCAGCCGCCGGGCCGCCGCAGAAAATGAACCGCAGGAAACGGTCTCCACAAATGCCGTTAATGCTTCAGGAGAATAACGCATGAGCTATCTACTTTATCGATGGATACTATCTTTTAGATATCACATAAAACGATAAAATTGCCACCATTCCGTTATCCGGGCATCAAAGAAGGTTTTAGGTTATGCAACACGATACAGTCCAACGTCGCTCGTTAGTGGAGCGTATTTTTCATGCCGTCTGCTTTGAAGGCATTGCCACCGCGATCCTTGCACCAACCACCGCATGGTTGATGCAGCGCTCGGTGCTGGAAATGGGCGGACTGACCATTCTTCTCGCCACCACGGCGATGATCTGGAATATCATTTATAACGCCCTGTTTGACCGTTTGTGGCCGTCACACCAGGTAAAACGTACGGCGAAAGTGCGAGCATTTCACGCCTTAGGTTTTGAGAGCGGTTTTATTGTGATCGGGGTGAGCATCGTGGCGTATGTGCTAAACGTCAGCCTGGTTCAGGCATTCACGCTGGAAATAGGTTTCTTCCTGTTCTTCCTGCCGTACACCATGTTCTATAACTGGGCTTATGACACGTTACGCGAGCGCGTTATGAAGCGCCGCCAGCAGCGCGTTACTGCCTGATAATTAAAATAATAGTCGGAATCTTCTCGGTTCCGGCTATTGTTCCATTCACTCGACCGATTTTTCACTCCTCCCCCAGCCCCTGCCATTTGTGGTAAATTGCGCTTCTTTTTGTTTATTTTATAGTTGATACGTTCAAATAATGTCGAAATTTTGGTCAAAAGAAGAGACTCTCTGGAGCTTCGCACTATATGGGACTGCCGTCGGCGCAGGGACCCTCTTCCTCCCCATACAGCTGGGTTCTGCAGGCGCGGTGGTATTGTTTATCACCGCTCTCGTCGCCTGGCCTTTAACCTACTGGCCGCACAAGGCGCTATGCCAGTTTATCCTGTCCTCAAAAACGTCGGCTGGTGAAGGGATCACTGGCGCAGTTACTCACTACTACGGCAAGAAGATTGGCTGCCTGATCACCACCCTCTATTTTATTGCCTTCTTTGTGGTGGTGCTGATTTACGCCGTAGCGATAACCAATTCACTCACTGAACAGCTGGCAAAACATATCACTATCGATCTGCGGATCCGCATGCTGGTCAGCTTTGGCGTGGTGCTGGTGCTGAACCTGATTTTTCTGATGGGCCGACAAGCCACTATTCGGGTCATGGGCTTTTTGGTGTTCCCGCTCATCGCATACTTTTTGTTCCTTTCGCTCTACCTGACCGGAAGCTGGCAGCCAACGCTACTCACCGGCCAGATGTCTTTCGATCAGCACACGCTTCATCAGGTTTGGATATCTATTCCCGTGATGGTTTTCGCTTTTAGCCATACGCCAATTATCTCTACGTTCGCCATCGACAGACGAGAGAAATACGGCGAGCAGGCCATGGGTAAATGCAAAAAAATCATGAAGGTAGCCTACGTCATCATCTGCCTGAGCGTACTGTTTTTCGTCTTCAGCTGTTTGCTTTCGATTCCGACAAACTATATCGAAGACGCGAAAAATGAAGGCGTGACGATTCTTTCCGCGCTGTCGATGATGCCAAACGCGCCGGCATGGCTGTCGATTTCCGGGATCATCGTTGCCGTCGTAGCGATGTCAAAATCGTTCCTCGGCACCTACTTTGGCGTCATTGAAGGGGCAACGGAGGTAGTAAAAACGTCGTTGCATCAGGTGGGTGTGAAGAAAAGCCGGGCCTTTAACCGCGCTCTGTCCATCATGCTGGTCTCGGCTATCACGTTTATCATTTGCTGCATTAATCCTAATGCCATTTCAATGATTTACGCGATAAGCGGCCCGCTGATTGCCATGATTCTGTTTATCATGCCGACATTATCTACCTATCTGATCCCGGCGCTGAAACCGTACCGTTCAGTGGGTAATCTGATCACCCTGATCGTCGGTCTGCTGTGCGTATCTGTGATGTTTTTTGGCTAGAACGTGTTGTTTAACGGCTAAAGCATCAACCTGTGTTGGCGGAAGTAATGAACATGCTATCTCAGAGAAGGGTTCCGTTCACCTCATGTTCATCGTTTCTCTGAAGCACCGATTCCTGTGAACGTGCAAGGGAGGCTCACCGCCGCCTCCCTTGCAACCCAGGCTCCCGGCGGGAAAATCGTCGCTACGCGATTCATTCGTCTTATGCCGTCTGCCTGCCGGGTCGGGGCCGAGCCTGCGTCCATGCAGGCCGTCCCCTCTGTCCGCATCCCTGCGGACAGCCCCGGTCAGACGTCAACTCCTCATCGATTTTCAGCCGGACCCGAGTCATCGCTTCAACGCTCTGATTTCCAGTTAAATCTGTTTTGCTGTTCAGACCAAAAACGCAGATGGTGAGGTATGGGCTGGTCCGGCTGAAAATTGCCGACGTGTTTCCGTAAGCCCGGGAGAGCCAGCATGGATGCTGGCTCAGGGCGCGCTTTGCAGGGACGCTACCTCGCGCCCGACCCGGTAGCCTGGAGGAATAAGCGGAGGGGACCGCGGAGCGGCAATTTTCCCGCCGGGAGCCGGGATTGTAAAGGGCGTGGCGAAGAACGCCCTTTACACGTTCACGGGTATCGATGCTTCAGAAAAATAACACTGCTGAGGTGAACGGAACCCTGAGAAAGAATCACATGTTCACCCTACATGCTTAACTGGACGGTATTGAACGTGGATGAGCCGTTAAACTGACTTATTTGATGTACGAATCCAGTACTTTCAGGATCACATCCAAATCTTCTTCGCGCTTAATTTCATCGCCCTGATGCACAATGTGCTCGGTCAGATGACCTTTAATCACTTCACGCATTAATCCATTTACCGCCCCGCGGATTGCCGCTATTTGCTGCAATACCGCCGCACATTCATGCGGTTCATCCAGCATGGTTTTCAACGCCGCTACTTGCCCCTGAATCTTGCTGGTTCGGGCTTTCAGCTTTTGTTTGTCGCGGATCGTATGTGACATAACTTTACCTTTTTAACGTCTGGCTGTAGGGACAATACCATCGACATTCTACTGGGGGGTAGTATTTGATACTGGGGGGGAGTAGAATCAGACGAAATTAAACAACTAAGAATCATTCTCATGGGTGAGTTTTCTACGCTTCTTCAGCAAGGCAACGCCTGGTTTTTCATTCCCAGCGCGATTCTACTGGGTGTGTTACACGGCCTGGAGCCGGGGCATTCCAAGACGATGATGGCGGCCTTTATTATTGCCATTAAGGGGACCATCAAACAGGCGGTGATGCTGGGGCTGGCAGCAACGCTGTCGCATACCGCCGTAGTTTGGTTGATTGCGCTCGGTGGCATGTATATCAGCAAAGCGTTTACCGCCCAGGCCGTTGAGCCCTGGCTGCAATTTATCTCGGCGATAATTATTCTCGGGACCGCATTCTGGATGTTCTGGCGAACCTGGCAGGGAGAGCAGAACTGGCTGGCCCAGACGCATCACGACCACGATCACGGGCATCACCACCACCATGATCATGACGACCATCATCATGACCACGATGACGATCATCACCATCACCATCACCATCACCATCACGAACACGAGCATAATCACGACCATGCCGCACTGGCAGGACTCACCGAAGGCTCGAAAGAGTATCAGGATGCCCACGAACGGGCGCATGCCACCGATATTCAGCGCCGCTTTGCGGGCAAAGAGGTCACCAACGGCCAAATATTATTGTTCGGTCTGACCGGCGGGCTTATCCCGTGTCCAGCCGCCATTACGGTGCTGCTGATTTGCATCCAGCTCAAAGCCTTCACGCTGGGTGCCACCATGGTGCTGTGCTTTAGCCTCGGGCTGGCACTGACGCTGGTAACGGTGGGCGTGGGAGCGGCAATCAGCGTGCAGCAGGCGGCCAAACGCTGGAGCGGATTTAACACGATGGCACGCAAAGCCCCCTATTTTTCCAGTGTGCTCATTGCGATGGTCGGTTTATATATGGGGATTCACGGCTATATGGGGATCGTCGGTTAACACTAAGAGAGCGCAGCAGCGATTGCCGCTGCGCGTAAAACCAGGCTAGCTTTCGACATTGCCCCACACCAGTTGCCCTTTATGGAAGGTCGCGGTGCGTGGAGAAATTCGCGCGACCGCTTCCGCCGAACAGGAGGCATCCACCAGCACAAAGCTGGCTTCATCCTGCGCTTTCGGCCAAACGCGCTCACCTTTTTCGTTAAGCGGCAACACATCGCCGGTGGCGAGGAACAACGCCCGCGACAGGTTGAGTTCGTTGGGGCGAATATAGAGCTGCGCGTACAGATTTGCCTTTTCCAGCATGTCGCCCAGCCCGTACGGCGACCAGTGATCAATTACGCTGTCGGTTCCGGTAATCACTTCAACGCCTTTATCGCGCAGCTGCTTGAGCGGCATGTGCAAGGTACCGATCGGCACCGTCGAGGCAATGGTAATCTGCTGCGTCGCCATGCGGCCCGCCAACGTGTCTACCTGCTGTTCGTTCAACGTTGCCAGTGCAAACGCGTGGCTGATGGTCAGTTTGCCCTTTAACTGCGGCGTTTTCTCCACCGTCTCCACCATGTAATTCACCGCCGCCACGCCTGCCGGACTGGTTTCATGCAGATGGATATCTACGCCTTTATCGTAATCCAGCGCAATCTGGAACATGGTGTCGAGGGATTTTTCCATCGCCCCATCGACGCTGGTTGGGTCCAGACCGCCGACGTAATGCGCTCCCGCCTGCATCGCTTCGCGCATCAGCGGTTCAGATTTTGATAACAGCAGGCCATGCTGCGGAAATGCCACGATTTCACAGGCAAAACCCGGCTGACGACGCGCCAGTACCGCCTGCAGGTTTTCGAGGTTTTTCAGCCCGGAAACCGGTTCTATGTTGCAGTGGCTGCGGGCGATCGAGGTGCCTTTTGATTGCAGCAGATCGATCAGCTTTTCTGCGCGCTCCTGCGTATAAGGCTGGAGTTCAGGCAGCAGCTTTTGTTCCAGGCGGATCATATCCTGAATAGTGGTGCCAGCCGGGCGGTTCAGCGAACGCCAGGGACCGCCGTAAAAGGTTTTATCCAGATGGATGTGCATGTCGCGCATGGCGGGCAGCATCAGCTTTCCACCCGCATCGTAGTGCGGCAGCGTCGCATCCGGATGCTGCTTATTCTCGCGCAGCGCAACGATTTTTCCGTCCTGGATTTCAACGGTTTGCAGCGCGGTACGGGTATGCACCACCACTGAGTTTTCGTAATCAAAGCCCGCTTCCAGCAGGACGTTATCCAGGTAATAGTGTTTATCGTTAATCGTCATTGTGCTCTTCGACCCGCAGGTGTTCCCGACAGGATTAGCAGCATACGCGACCGGAGCGACCGCGCCAAACAGCGCGGCAGCGGTCACCATTTTTCCGCTCTGGCTTAAAAATTCACGGCGGCTGTTACTTTCCTTCATTCACGTCTCCTCTCAGGAATGGACAATATGGGTGCCCGTTTCGCCGCGCAGTGCGGCGGGCAGGCATTCCGGCGTGGTGATGATCACTCGTTTACCGCCACGCTCCAGAAACGTCAGGCTGGCAACGATCTTGGGTAACATGCTGCCAGGCGGGAAATGTCCCTCGTGCATGTAACGGGTCATCGTTGCGACATCCACCGTATCCAGCGCCTGCTGGTTGGGTTTGCCAAAATGGATACAAACCTGCTCGACGCCGGTGGTGATCACCAGAATGTCGGCGCGGATCTCCTGTGCCAACAGCGCCGTGGAGAGATCTTTATCAATCACCGCGTCCACGCTCTGGTAATCCCCTTGATCGCTACGCACCACCGGGATCCCGCCGCCGCCCGCGCCAATCACCACAAAGCCTTGCTGGGTCAGCGTTTTGATCGCCTCCGCCTCGACAATGCGCTTCGGTTGTGGAGAGGCGACTACCCGACGGTAGCCGCGCCCCGAATCCTCAACAAAGCGCCAGCCCGGATTGACCCGCTGCAGTTCATCACGCTGCGCTTCGCTAAAGAACGCCCCGATGGGCTTGGTCGGATTAGCGAAGCCCGGATCGTTTTTGTCGACCTCCACTTGCGTTACTACCGTAACTGCCTTCTGCTCACCGCGCCGCGCCAGGCGGTTATTCAGCGCCTGTTGGATCAGATAACCGATACCGCCCTGCGTATCGGCAACGCAGTTTGCCAGCGGGGTAAGCGGCAGCCCTTCACGCTCGTGCGCGATTTCCGCACGCCGCAGATCCAGCCCTACCTGTGGCCCGTTACCGTGCGTCAGCACAATGTTGTAGTCCGATGCCAGCATCTCCAGCACCGTATCCGCTACCGCTTTCACCGCTTCAGCCTGGTGTTCAATCGACTGGCTGGCGTTATCTTTGATAATGCTGTTGCCGCCAATGGCAACGACCACAAGTTCTTTCATAGTGTTATCTTCCGCTTGCAGGCAATTCAGGTCGTTTTCGTCGGTTCCTGCTCAGGCGCAGTCACCGCTTCACGGCTATCCAGAACATGCTTAAGGACAAACATTCCGCTCATCATGAGGTAGGCCACAACAAACATCATCGAGCTGCCTTCCGCAAAGCCAACCGCAGGGGAGTGAATCACGCCAAACAGCGATAACAGCGCGCCAAAGGCTGCAGCAATCGCGCCGCGCAGCGGCTTGTTCATAATGGCGAAGATAGCGACGCAGCCCCACAGCATGCTGGCCAGCGGTGCGCCGCTTCCCAGATGCACCAGTCCGTCGTAATAGACACCTTTGCTGTGCAGCAAGTCGCTACCCAGTTTCCCCGCGGATGTTCCGGCAGCGCCCATCACGCTGTTGACGATGGTCAATGCCCAGTTGGCAATCCACGGGAAAAGACAGATGAAGATGACGGGAACCTCGACTTTGGGCGTTTCTCGCACCACCTGGTTGGCGGTCACCACGCCGATAAACACCAGAATCGGCACTATCGCGGTCATCGGAATAATGGCGAGCATAAACGCCCCCAGCCCAAACAGCGGCACCAGGAACATGGTGATGCCTGAAGCGAGGGTATAGCCGATGCTGGCGCCCATCGCTTTCCAGCCCGCATGCCCAACATATACGGTCACCGGGAACGGGTTACCCAGCATGCAGCCGAGCATGGAAGCAAAGCCGTTCGCCATCATGACCTTACGGGTGTTGTACTCATCGCCCGCCGCGTGCGCACTTTCAATGTTCTCAAGGTCAAAAATATAGTTCGCCAGGCCCAAAGGAACTGCAGAAGCCAGATACGGTAGTGCGTGCGGTAAACCTTGCAGGAAGCTGTCGACATGAATTTCCGGCGGGTTGAAGCCAAAGGAAGACATCGACGCTTTAATGGCTTCCGGGCTTTGTAAACCGGAGATCCATGCCAGGGCCGTACCGGCAATCAGCAGCAGCAAACCGGTAGGAATACGAGCAAAAATCGGCTTCTTACCGAACCAGTTAATGAAGATCAGCAACAGGACGATGAAAGAGACGGTCGGCGCTTCGAATGCCTGCAGCATCGGGTTCATCGCCAGCAGCAACAGCCCCAGGCCGGACAGACAAGAAAGCAGTACCGTACGTGGGATCATCTTGCGGATGGTCTCGCCCAGGAAGGAGCCGCCCACCAGGATCAACGCTTCGACAAAGCACCACACCAGGGCTATCTGGATAGCGAAGTTGGCATCTTTGGTTTGCTGATAAACCGGCATCAGCACCAGGAAGGTCACGGTGAAGATTGACGGTGCACTTGGTCCGGACGGCAGCGCCGTTACGTCGTTACGCCCGGTGTGCTTTGCCATCTGCAGGCCAAACCAGGCGTAGCAGACGCTGGCCACCAGCACCGCCAGACCAAAGGCAGGCGCAATGCGACCATAGACAATTTCGGTAGGGATCCCGACGACAAAAATGAGTAGTCCCATCATTGTCAGCAGGTTAGTCAGGTTGTTGGTCATCAGCCCAAAGTAAGCCGCCCAGTCACCACGTTTCCATTCTAGTTTTATGCTGTTCATGGAATATCCTTAACAGGTTAAGCATCATTTGCGATCGCGGAGATCGCCCAGCCCTGCAGGTAAGCAACGTTTTTCGCTTCGCTACTGTGGGGCTAACCGCGTTAGCCCCGGTTATTGTTATTGGCAGTAGCGGTCGCGCCAGTTGAGGATCGCCTTTTCAAAACAGGCGAACGGCGGGTGAACTATTCCGGCGCCGATCATGCCGATCCCCGCGTCTTTGTGCGCAATAGCGGTGTTGATCACCGGCAGAATGCCAGTGCTGCCTACGCGCGTAATATCGATAGCGGTCGGTACGCCCATAAAACCAAGCAGCGGAATGGTGACGTTGGGGTTTTCGCCGAGAGTGATTTCACGCATCTGGCGAGAGAAATCAACGGCCTCTTCGACCGTACCGCCCACCAGTGCCACGATGGCCGGCGCCGTCGCCATAGCGAAACCGCCAATGCCGTAGGTTTCGGTAATCGCGCTATCGCCGATATCACGTCCGGAATCTTCCGGCTTGTAGCCCGCAAACATCGGTCCTATCACCTGCTGCGCCGGGCCAGTAAACCACTGGCCCGGTAAACCGCTAATGCGCAGACCGAACTCAACGCCGTTGCGCGCCATCGTCGTCACCACGGTGCTGTATTCAATACCGTGTGCAGCGTCCATTGCGGCTTTACACATCGCCATCCAGGTCGGTCCGGAGAAGTAATCACTACTAAGGACGAACTCGAACACCTCACGTTGCTGCTCAACCGGATAGCCGGTCTGAATAATCCACGGCGTCAGCGCCTGAATCAGCAGCGCCGTCCCGGCGTTGTTGCGGTTATGGCACTCATCACCCATGTGCAATGCCTGCGCCAGCATCAGACGCAGATCGATTTCGCCCGCCAGCTTCATAGCGTCGCGCAGCATCGGTCCCAGCACATCGCGCATCCAGTGCAAACGATCGATAACGCTCTGATCGTTCGCGCCCATGCGCAGGATCTTCGCCATCTGCTCGCTCATATTGGTATATGCGCGGTTGCCGTAGGTTTTGTTCTCGACGATGTGCATAAACATCGATGCCGATGTCACGCCCGCCATCGAGCCGACACAGTCATGCTCGTGGCACGGAGAGAAGATGATTTCACCCGAGGCGGCCAGTTCCGCGGCTTCATCCAGATCTTTCGCCAGCCCTTCAAAGACCAGCGCCCCGGTTACCGCCCCCTTCATTGCGCCGCACATTTTTTCCCAGCGGATTGGCGGCCCGGCGTGCAGGATGGTGTTACGGGTCATGCCCGGCACGACGTTGATCGCCTGGTCATAGCCAATCAGTACCGGATGCGACTGGATAATACGTTCCAGCGCCTGCTGGTTAGCGGCCGCGATTTTGTCTGCCAGCGGCGAATCGGCAATGTCGTCCAGCGCGGCCACGACCTGCATGTTGCCCTGCCCCGGCGGCGTCCAGTCGAGCTGGGTCACCGGTATGTTCTGCTTTTTCAGGTCATCGCTGAACATTGCGATGCCAACGTTAATCACGTTCAGCGGCTGGTTAAACAGTGTCTGGCTCATCAGGCTTCCTCCCCTTTACAGATAAATTCACGCGCCAGCAATCCGGTGTTGGTGCTACTGCTCGCCCAGATAACCCCGGCGTCGGTCAGCATCTGACACTGTTTTTCCAGCGACGGCGTATCAAGATCGGTTCCCAGCACATAGCCGAGGATCTCAAGCGGACGACCGTCTGCGGCGGCGATCGCTTTGGCTTCAACGATCGCATCGAGCATCACGCCAACCGGATCTTCATGTGATCCAAATCCAAGGACGAAGTCCATCACGATCACGCCAACTTCAGGATCGCGCGCTTCCTGCAACAGACGACTAATGCGGTTGGTGGGATCGATCATCGGGTGCGGTTTGCCATTGGTAAAATCGTCATCACCGAAATCCAGGAAGGTATGCGCCACGCTGCGGTTGAGATCTTTCAGGCGGAACGCCGGATCCGGATGAATGTTGCTGTAAACTTCGGCATGTTTTTCCATGGCAGCAAACATCGCCTCATCGCACAACGTGCCGCCACAAAACAAGCCACGGATGTACTTTTGCTGTGGAGTCAGACGGGCGCGAACCTCTTCAATCAGCGGCCAGTTGAGCGGATGCAGATCCAGACTCTCTTTTTTCACGCCGGTCAGCAGTACCGCTTTCAACGCCGCCTCTTTAGTACCGCGGGCAAACTGCAGGCCTTTTTCATCCGCAGGCGCGGCTTCACGGCCCAGGAAACACACCACCACGGGCTTATGACAGGCGCGTGCACGTTCCAGCACCTTGTGCGCCACCGCTGGCGCAGGAGGTTTGGAGATAAGTGCGATGATCTCAGTTTGCGGATCGGCCTCCAGCATGCCAATCGCGTCAAGCATCATCAGGCCGCCAATCTTTTCACTCAGATCGCGTCCACCTGTGCCAATTAGCTGGGAAATCCCGCCGCCAAATTCGTGAATGCGTACGCTCAGCTCCTGGCTGCCGGTACCGGAGGCACCAATAATTCCGATGTTGCCGCGACGCACCGCGTTGCCAAAACACAGCGCCGCACCGTTAATGATGGCGGTTCCGCAATCGGGCCCCATCATTAACAGCCCTTTTTCATGCGCCAGCTGCTTAAGCGCCAGCTCGTCCTCAAGAGAGACGTTGTCAGAGAACAGCATCACATTGAGGTTATTTTGCAGCGCCTGACGCGCTTCACGCGCGGCAAACAGGCCATTGACCGAGATCACCGCCAGATTGCTGTCAGGAACATGCTTCTTCGCGCTGGCAAGCGTGGCATAGTGCGCTTCATGCTGGCCACCCTGCTCTTTATGCGTAAACAGATCGTCAATCGCCACCAGCGTCTGGTCGTTCGCCGCCTCGCTGGCACCTTTAATGACAATCATCAGATCGCCACTTTTCGCCTCTTCCAGCTCAGGCGTCAGCAGGCCGAGATTCTTCAGCACGCCCTTATTCATTTCTGTCGCCATAGCCACGAATGCCTGCTCAACGCCATCGAGCTTATTTGCGCGCGTAGAGATAGACATCAGTGAGACAGAATCAAAATACGTGTTCTTTTTAACAACTATCCTGATCGACATAATTCCCTCCGGACCTGTGGCTCAGGGCGCAGGCATCCGCCATGCCATACAGCATGTCGCAGCCAGAACTTGAGCCGATATTTTTAATGTCAGTAATATATTGCGTAGAAACGGGTTGTTGCTCAGTAATAAATTGGTTCAGCAGCCGTCCGATGCTTTCCCGATAACGCTGATTAAATGCTTCCTCTAGCGTTATTTTGCTGAGTAGCGTTGTATTATTTCCGGCACGTTGTAATGCTGCTAAAAAATCGTCTCGATATTTCCTCAGCGGATGTCCGGGAATAAATAAAATGGTGCTTAAACCTACTAAATAATCATCCGACGAGGGCGTCAGCCCTATCCCCAAACCAATTAAATGGCTGACCGCCGTAGTAATATTTTCTCCTGTACGCAACGCCGTCAGTAATGTTTGTCGGCGGTTGAGTAATTGACGGGTGATTTCCTGATAAAACGGGTTGTCACCCCGGTACAGAAATAATGTGTCGTCGCTTTTTAGCTGTTGGCGGATAACCTCTTCCCAATGCTGCCAGCCGACTGCGGCAAGGCTTGCTGCATCAGATGTCCACCGTGGTATTCGCCACAGCAGGCAACCTGCGGTTTCTATCCATTTATCATTGCCAACAACTATTCCCGACCCGCTAAAACTGACCCGCTCACCGGGGTGAAACAGGTCTTCACAATGCGTCAGCGCCACCCGACAGCTGTTAGGTGCGTTATCACAATCTTCACTCAGTAACGTCAACATCCGCTGCTGTTCGGGTATCAACAGGTTTACCGCGTGGGAAAAAACCTGTTCAACCCGTCCCGTTCCCCGGAAAGTGAGAAACGCGCCGTCTGCGGTTAGCGCCCGTACGCATCGCCGTAATGGCGTAGCGATAATGGCGCTCCTGTGTCAGGCTCCGGCCGCAATCAGCAGCTCGGCAATTTCGTGGTACCCTTTCTCTCGCGCCAGTTCCAGCGGGGTTTTACCGTATTTATCCGTCATGTGCGGGTTTGCGCCATGGTCGAGCAGCAGCTTAACGATCTCCTGCTGCTTCGCACCGCCGTCATTCAGCACAATGGCTTCCAGGAGCGGCGTCCAGCCAACAAAATTAGTATGGTTGACATTGATATCGGTACGCAGCAGCAGCTCACGCACGATCTCGACATGGCCTTTTTCGCTGGCTGGCGTAATACCGACGCCGCCAAAACGGCTCAGGCAATTGAGGTCGGGGTTAGCTGGTAATACCGTACGCAACAGCGTTAAATCATTCGTCAGGCAGCTAATCAGGAAGGGGTTAAAACAAGTTTGATCTTGTTTATTAATATCGGCACCCGCAGCAATCAATAAAGAAACACAGTCATAATGTTTATTCAGGCTGGCAATAATAATGGCAGTTCGCCCCTGGCGGTTGGTGGCGTTAATATCCACATTTTTTGCCAGACAGGATTTTAATCCATCGGCATTGCCCTGTTCTGCCGCCAGCAGAAATTCAGTAATGAGTTCTTTCTCTGACATAATCGCTCTCCTGCAGTTTTTTAGACTTTTTAAATATCCGATAACCTGAGAATAGCAACAGAGTGCAGAGAATAACATCCGCTTAAATTTCATTCATCGTTAGCGCATCGATTATTGAATCAATTTTAACAATGAGGACAAAACGTGCTGTAGTGCAATCTTTCCCTTATAGCTGTGGCCCTTTTAGCCACTAATCAGTAGTCCGGGAAATCAGGCGGTATGCTGCACGGATAGCGGCCTGCAATTAAAATACAGAAGTGTGATTGCCTTCAAACCAAATGTAAAACTAGTGTTAAATTCTGTTCAAAACTGATTGCTCTGTATAAGGATTACAAATACATTCAACAATCATCGTGTTGCGGATGCGCATTGTTGCCGGAGGGGAGAAAGATGAATTCAATATTTACCGAGGAAAACCTACTGGCATTTACGATGGCTGCCCGCTATAGCAGTTTCAGCAAGGCGGCGGAGGAGCTTGGCTTAACCACATCGGCAATTAGTTACACCATTAAGCGCATGGAAATGGGTCTCGACGTGGTGCTGTTTACCCGCAGTACTCGCAGCATTGAGCTGACCGAGTCCGGGCGTTACCTGTTTCGCAAGGCGACCGACCTGCTCAACGATTTCCACGCCATCAAGCGCAGCATTGATACCATCGCTCAGGGAATTGAGGCTCGGGTGCGCATCTGCATTAACCAGCTATTGTATACCCCTCAACATACGGCGCGGCTGCTGCAGGTACTCAAGAAACAGTTTCCAACCTGCCAGATAACCGTCACTACAGAGGTGTATAACGGCGTCTGGGATTCGATCATCAATAACCTGGCCAATATCGCCATTGGCGCGCCCGATACATTACTGGACGGCGGCGGAATTGATTACACCGAGATCGGCGCGATCCGTTGGTCATTTGCGATTGCCCCGGATCATCCGCTGGCGTTTATGCCTGAACCCATCTCTGAGAGCCAACTGCGCCTGTACCCGAACATCATGGTGGAAGACACCGCACACACCATCAACAAGAAGGTTGGTTGGCTGTTACACGGTCAAGAGTCGATTCTGGTTCCCGATTTTAATACCAAGTGCCAGTGCCAGATCCTGGGGGAGGGAATCGGTTTTCTGCCAGACTATATGGTGCGCGAGGCGATGGAAAAGTCGTTGCTGGTGACACGGCAGATCCACAACCCACGTCAGGATTCACGAATGCTTTTGGCAACCCAGCATTCGGCAACCGGTCGTGTCACTCAGTGGATTAAAAAAGAGTTTGGCCCACAAGGGATACTGACGGGGATTTATCAGGATTTACTGCATCGGGCGTGATGCACCGGATGGCTGTTATACCTTCCAGTGCATATAAGATAATCAGGCGCGGATATCGTCGTACTCGCGGGTTTTATCAAATTCATGTTTGGCAAACGGGCACAGCGGAATAACTTTGCGGTTTTCAGCGCGCATCTTCTCTACCACTTTCGCCACCAGCTGTTTGCCGACGCCCTGACCTTTCAGGCTGGGATCGACATCGGTATGTTCAATGATGCTCAGATGCTCGCCCGTCGGCACGAAAACAATCTCGGCAACTTGGTTGCCCTCAGCATCATTGACATAAAACTTGTTATGGCCTGCAAGAATTTCCATGCTTCCCTCACTCATTTTTGGCGATATTTCAGCGCACCGCTCGGACAGGTATCGATGACCTTGATGACCGTGGCAACGTCCACTTCATCCGGAATAATCCACGGTTTACGTTTCAGGTTAAACAGCTTCGCGCTTCCCCGCACGCAATTGCCCGAATGCTGACACATCGCCGTGTTGAAGTAGACGTCAATCTTCTCGCCGGTATAGGCCCGGTAACCTGCATCCAGTAGTTCCTTATCCACGACATTGCCTCGCATTTTTTTATTGTCTGGGTCTAATCATAGACCTATGCGAGGCTGAAGGAAGTGGCTGAAAGCAGAAATATCATTCAGGCTTTTTCTGTATCGACGGCTGCGGCTCTGGCGGCAAATACTCCAGCATCGCAGGCGTCGGCGGCGGGAGGCGGTTATCGGCAATATCCCTGTCCACATCGATATGACTGATTTCGCCATTCTCATGATGGTGGACCGTCAGCACCCTCGCCTTGTTCAGTTCCGTAACCAGCTCCCGGGTAATACGCAAACTTTCTGCCAGCTCATGGTCTTCAAGCCCGGGTCTGCGACTGCGGCGTTCGACCCGAAAACGAAACTGGTTGTACTTCGCCCAGCCAATCAGCACCAGGCCGTTGACCAGGGCGACAAGGATATAAAACGTGACCGTATCCAGCGTGGTGAAAAAGGGTCGCACCCCCATATACGGCGAATGCGCCAGGGCTGTGATCAGCCCTTTATAGATCAAATAGATAAATCCAACCCATGCGATGGCCGTCAACAACACATCGATGATGCGCGGCAGCAAACGCCGCTCCGTGAAGATCAGTGGCTGGTTCATGATTCGATCCTCCCAATACCGCGGTCAGGACTCACCCAACGCGCTCTGCCACGTTTGCGTTTGAGCATCACTTTCGGGAACGCGACCAGCGTGGTGAACAGGCTTAGCATCCAGTACACCACCGGGAACCAGATAATCCAGAACAACGAGGCGCCAATGCCTTTTTCATAGCGTCGTTCAATCATCAGGCTCACCGCAAACTGCAGCAAGCACACCACGCCGAGGATAAGTCCGGTAAAGGCTGGCGGGAACAGATGCTGTACATACAGCGAGTCCGGCATCGGGATCATCAGCCCTAACAGGAACAGCACGATACTGATCGCATAGGCAAACGACCAGGCGGTAGAAAAACAGAACTCAAGAAACAGCGGCCACATGCGGCGGAACTCCCACGACCACAGGCGACGCATGTTAACGATAAACACCTCTGCACCACCCTGCGCCCAGCGCAAACGCTGCTTCCATAGCCCTTTTAATGTTTCAGGCATCAGGATCCAGCACAGAGCGCGCGGCTCAAAGAATACCGACCAGTGGCGCAATTGCAGCTTCCAGCTGATATCGATATCTTCGGTGATCATGTCCGGGCTCCAGTAACCGACCTCGGCCAACGCGCGACGACGAAACGCCGCAACTACGCCGGAAACGGTAAAGATCTGCCCATAGACTCGCTGAGTACGCTTAATTAAGCCGATAATGGAAGAGAACTCACCGACCTGCACACGACCGATTAACGTAGAGCGGGTTCGAATACGCGGGTTCCCCGTCACCGCACCAACGCGCGGGAACTGGATCAGCGGAGCCACAATATAGGCAACGGCATCACGATCCAGTAACGCATCGCCATCAATACACACCAGGTAATCACTGCGCGCCGCGGCCGCACCGGTCTTGAGCGCCAGCGCTTTACCCTGGTTTTCAGCCAGATGAATCACCCGTAGGCTGGGGTATTCCACTGCCAGTTGTTCCAGCACGTCGTGAGTGTCATCCGTCGAACCATCGTTGATGGCGATCACTTCGATATTCTTATATCGCTGTGCCAGTGCTGCCTCAATGGTTTCACGCGCGTTGATCCCTTCGTTAAAACAGGGGATCAGAATGGAAACCAGTGGATTCCCCGGCAGAGTTGGTGGTGGCGTGTCATCTCCCCATTTCCAGTGACGTTCACGGTAAAACCAGAAATAGACCCCGCCGCTTATCCACAAAGCAGACATGAACAAAGGCCAGAAGAAGACGAAGTTCAACATCACTTCACCTGTAAAAATGACAGCCACGCCAAACGGCAGGCTGAACATCAGGCAAAGTATCAGGAAAGCAATAATGCGATCGGTCATTTTTGCGGATACCAGTATGAGGAGAACGTCGAGCGAATCTCTGACATCTCAGGTTTGTCGCTGATGAAATCATCCGGGTAATAGCCGTAGTTACCTGCACCGCTTAATTTCAGCTGGCGCATCCATTCGGCTATTTGTTTTCCGCTGATTTCAGCCTGATCCCCGGATTTACGCCAGTCTCGTGCCTGCAGTTCAAACACGGTTTTATCCAGCGCCCCAGGGGTTTGTGCAACGGCATTCACCAGTCGGTCAAGCCATGCGTTGGCATCATTGGCCGGGATTTGTTCCATGAATGGCATCGCCATCGGCGCCGTCCAGTCATAGGTATTGAGGAAATCATTCAGGTTTTGTGCAAACCATGCTTCACTTTCAGGCTCCAGTACCGGCATGGCGTAAATATTGCGCGCAGTTTGCACCTGTGGACCGCGAATATTACGCACCGTCCGGGTCAGTTGTTTGGTGAAGTCAATAAGCATCTTACTTTTCAGGCGAGTCCAGCGCTCGAACGCCTGAGGATTATTACGTATTTGCTCGATACTGCCTGGAAGCCCTGCGGCACGGTAGGCGGCTAACGCCTCCGGTGACGCATCTTCAAAATCCGTCAGGAAAGCATCGTCATGGAACAAAATACCTTTGAAGCTGGCGTGCTTCGCCAGGTCTTCATAGATTTCAGTGATGCGTTTGCGCGCTTCGCTGTCCCAGGGCGAGAGACGAACATAGTTTTCGTGATTGATAGCAGTGCGTCCCGTTTTCGGATCCCATGCGGTTACGCGTGGAATGGACGCGTCGAGATCGAAAGCCAGAACCGGCATCCAGGCATACACCGTCACCCCAGCCCGCGTTTGTAACTGCCAGGAGATATAGTTAAAGAGATCGGCACGCATCGGCAGCCAGCGGTTGGGGAAATAGACCTCACGAATATTCCCGTCGCCCTGCGGATCGGCGTACGCCTGCAGGAAGACATGAGAAATACGCATGTCATAAACGCGCTGGATCAGCTTATCGATATTTCGCTTCTGCTGAGCAGGGTCTTTGTCATACACGTAATCCAGATCGACATGCATCACGCGCATCGTCTGTGGTTCACGGACCTGAGCGACCTGACTGGCAAAGCGCTTAAGGGATGGGTTATCAGAGATCAGCACGCGCGGAATATCGTCGAGAAACGCGGCATTCGCCAACCCCTCATTAAGCGTAAAGGCCATCTTATAGCCATGCTCTTTGGCCAGGTTTAACGTTGTACCGTTGGCTGCGCCGTAAGGCCATACCCACGCACGCGGCGATTTTCCGGTCACCGCTTTGATCTTGTTAGTGATCAGAGAGATATCCGTGTTAATACGTCGTGTGTACTGTTCGTCCGTTTCGTAAGTGCCAGTTTTCTTATCATACAGGCGGTTCGCCACAGCGGGCTCTTTACTCCCCTGCGGGTTGGCCTCAGCGCCAAAGTGCGAGTTCCAGGTGTGCGCACCGACTTCCACCAACGGCGATTTCCCCATTTCTTCGACCATTTTCCAGGTGGCGAATTTGTCTCGCGCGGTCATTAAGCCACCAAAATCGACTTTTTTGTTGGCTGGCGCATCAACCCAACTGCCTACTGGCGCCCAGAGCGCAGGCCAGTTGTAGGCTTTCAGCAATGGCCAGACGCGGGTATAAAAACTGCTATACCCGTCGTCAAAGGTGAGTAATACCGCTTTTTCCGGCAGTACAATTTTACCGTCATGGGCGTCCAGAATTTGCTGCACGCTGATCGGCTGATAGCCATTATCACGCAGCCAGGCCATTTGGTCGCTCAACGCGCTGGTACGCACAGAGAGGTAGCGCTGGTCGGCTGCACCATCCTCCACATCATGGTAGCCGAGCACCAGAAAGCTATTTTTCGGCCACGGATGATCCGCCGTCAGCGGTGTTCTCTCCCCGGGAGGAACATAGCGAGGCGTTGTATTGTGCGCGCTGCTGCACGCGGTAATCATCAACCAGCCAGCGATTAATGCGCTAAGCCACAGGCATCTTTTCAGCATGAACAATCCTTAAAACCTGACATTTAAATCGAAAGCGAGGGAGATATTCCGCTCACGTTTACCGTCATAGGGGCGTTTATCCCAAATCAGCATCACCCCGCCGTCTACGACGTTGTTCCATTTAAGCCGTTGCCCGTATCCCACCTGGACGATAGCGCCTGCATCTTCACCTTGCTGCCAGTAGCCACCTACGCCAGCCAGACCTTGCTGCGTCCAGACGGTATCATAGTGGCGGTAAAGAACCTGCTCTGCGCTCAGGCCAGGGACAACCGAAAAATCACTCTTCGGGTTGTAATACGGCACATTTTCTTTGGTGTTGGTGCTCCCGCCAATGCCCGGCGTAAAGTCCAGCGTGAAGCGTGGCGTGGTCCACATGCGCTCTTTTCCGCTGAGTCCGTATTCGATGCGATCGTTACCGTCCGAGAAATGTGATGCGGCAAACGACAGTTGATATTCACGTCGTTCGTTTTGATACCAGCGAACAAACATATCGCCGCCGTTGGCATACACGCCACTACGCAGCGCGCGCAAAGGGGTATTGCGAGAGAGGCGCTCGGCCGAACCACCAACGCGCCAGTTGTCATTGAAGTCATGCCAGCCGGATAGACGCCCACCAATCTTCTGCCCATCGCCATAATTTCGGCCAGACACTTCCATTTCCGCCCAGTAATCACGGGAAGTCCATTCTGCACCCGCCGCCAGATCGCGGCTGATGCCCTTCCCTTCCTCAAATTCACCGGTAGCGAAGTTGAATCCGGTAAACAGTCGCCAGTTGTCATTAATCGGCGGACTGTAAATAGCCGTGTTGATGTTGAAGTCATTCTTACCGCTGACCGGGCTATCGGACGAGATCCCCTGCGTTCCGCTAATACGCACTTCCGACATTTTGTGGACATCACGAATACGCGCGAGGCGCAGCGTCGCTTCATCATCCGGGCTACGGGCAATAACGTCATCCGTCAGTTCATCTGCCTGTTTCCACTCCTGAAGATCCAGTGCAACGTAAGCCTGCTGACGTTCCAGCTCCAGGTTGCTTGGCTCAATTACTTCCGCCAGCTTAAGCTCTTTCTCCGCCGCATGCGGCAATCCACGCGCTTCAAGCACAGAGGCATAAGATATGCGCAATCCCTGGTTACCAGAGCCTGTTCGTGCCAGATGCTCTGCGAGCTTTTCTGCCTCTGGCAGTTCATTGGCAGCGATATGATATTGCGTCAGTAGCGACTGTCCGAGCAGCCAGTTATCGTTAGGCTGCGGCGTTGGCGAGCCATAGATACGCCGCAGATACGGACTCTCTTTGATCAAATCATCGACTTGTTTTTTGGCAGCATCGAAGTTTTCATTATCAATGTGCGCGTAGAACAGATCTTGTTGATCCTCAGGACTGAGCGGCGTCACCGGGATAGGTCCATTCGGGTAGAAGATGCTCGCCAGCATCGCTTCGGTTTTTTCCGGCTGACGTTCGCTTAACCATGCTGATGCCACCCAGCGTTTTGCATAGTTTGGTACTTCACCGCTTGCAGAAAGGGAGTCATACTCATCAATCACTTCGGCAGTACGCTTACGCACCAACAGGGCACCCATACGGTCAATTCTCGCCCGACGGACATCATTCTGCGCAGACGGCTCATCTTTCCAGGCCGCCAATAGTTGGTCATAACGGGCCAACGCTTTATCCGCTACGATAAAACGTTCTTCTTCATTACGTGCGGACGTATAAGAGGATCGGACCATTTCGGCCGCCGCATCAAGCTCAAGACGGCGCTTCACTGGATCAGCCGTGGGAACGACCTCCGCCATATTTAAAGCGGGTCCGGAAACGCGGTTCGCCGACAGCGCAGATAGCAGCGTGGATTTTGCATTTTTATTGCCTGGATCAACATCATCCGCCTGGCTGGCAACCAACAGCGCATCCCAGTTTTTCCCCTGAGAATGATATACGTAGGCAAGTAGCGCGTCGGAATCTGCGCCCGGATGTGCCTGAGCCCATTTATTCGCTTCAGTAAGGGCTTGTTGGTTGTAGCGCGCATCCGCCAACGTCATTATCCAGCCGGTGCGTACATCCACGTTATCAGGCTCTTCCTGTAAAACGCTTTCCCACACCGCCAATGAATCATTCCAGTTTTTCTGGTTACGGTACGCACGTGCAGCGGCGACTTTGCCGCGCGCAGGCACATCCATCTGCCCACGATACCGCTGCCAGATTTCAATGGTAGTTTTATCGTTGTTCTCAACCCAACCAGAAACTTGCAGCCAGTCGGCAACCTGATTTGGCGTTAGCGCACTTTTCTTTCCCTGATCCTCAAGGTAGTGCAATAGCGGCGCACTATTACCACCTCGCGCTTCAATAACCAAAGCGTCATAATCTGATACTGCTGCTGAGATTTGCATAGGGAAAAGAACGCTTGCCGTAAATAAACAGCTTACAGACTTAAAACGTTTAATGAAGTTGGCATGTCGACGCATACTGAACATATCTGCCCTTATATCTTACATCAGAGTAAAAATAAGCGTTTTCAATAAGTTACGGTCAATCCCTGACAGTTGCCGACCATGTAAGATGCACTACCGCTTATTTCGTAATAGGGTTATGAAGATATTAATTCTTTCGTCTTATTGACTACCTGTGCCTCGTCCTCTAATCGTTGGATAGGAGGCATAAACTTGTGAATTTTATCACTCTGCGTAGTTCGTGGCTACGTAATAAGAAAAGCCTTAGGCAAAAAAGCATTTTAGACTAGATTATCCTAAGGAAGGTGCGAACAAGTTCCTGATATGAGATCATCATATTCATCCGGAGCGCATCCCAGAGGGACATCATGAGCCATCAACTCACCTTCGCCGATAGTGAATTCAGCACTAAGCGCCGTCAGACCCGAAAAGAGATTTTCCTCTCCCGCATGGAGCAGATTCTGCCATGGCAGAATATGACCGCTGTCATCGAGCCGTTTTATCCCAAGGCGGGCAATGGCCGACGGCCCTATCCGCTGGAGACCATGCTGCGTATTCACTGCATGCAGCATTGGTACAACCTGAGCGACGGTGCCATGGAAGATGCCCTGTACGAAATCGCCTCCATGCGCCTGTTT